>JABDQY010000108.1 GCA_013042025.1 Bacteroidia bacterium | reverse complement strand
GTTCCAACGATATCATTTCGAGATATGGTTATTCAGAAGAGAGAAGATGACCTAGTTGTAGCATCTTTTGGTAGAAGTTTTTACGTGTTAGACGATATATCTTTTCTGCGAGAAATAGACGAAGATCTGCTTAAGGATGAAGCCACTCTTTTTGGATTACGAGATGCAGATTTATTTGTGCCAAGAAGAAATGGAAGAGCAAAAGGGACCTCGATAGGTGGAGATTTTTATGCAGGTGAAAACCCAGAATTTGGAGCTGTATTTACCTACTATGTTAATCAAAAGTATGAGACCTTAAAAGCAAAACGAAAGAAAAAAGAATCAAAATTAAATAAGGAGCTTCGAGATATTGATTTTCCTGGGTGGGATGCTTTAGAAGATGAACGAAATGAAGATGCTTGTACCTATTGGTTAATAATTGAAGATCAATCTGGTAAAGTGCATAAGCGGATAAAAAGTCCTACTAGCAAGGGATTTCATCGTGTTGCATGGGACCTAAGAAGTGCTTCTAGCTTACCCGTACATAAAGGAGTGAAGCTAGATAATTTTGGAGCGAAAGGGTTTTTAGTATCCCCAGGAACTTACAGTGGTAGGCTGGTAAAAATGGAGAACGGAAAGTTAACAAATCTCTCAGAAAAAGTGACGTTCAATGTAAATACCTTATATCAGCCAACAATACCTGCAGTGGCGAACGAAGAAAAAGAGGCCTTTTATGATGACTACCTTTCGGTTGTTGGCGATCGAAATGAACTGCAATTTAAATTCAATCAAGCAAAGAAAATTGCAAGTGCCTTGGAAGTATCCTTAACAAATGCAACCCAAAGCAATGATACTTATCTAGTATTAATGGACTCAATAAACAAATCTTTAGTAAAGTTTGAGCAAGAAATAGTAGGTTTTAAAACAAAAAATCAAGTGGGTGAAAAAAATGCACCAACATTAAACGATAGAATTTGGGGAGCCGGAGCACCAACGTTTGGAAGTATGCATGGACCAACGGAAACGGCAAGACAAAGCTTGGCTTTGGCTAAAAAAATAATTTTGGAGCTCGATACAGAATTAAATACGATAGATTCTTTGATTAATACAGTTGTAAAAGATTTGGAGAAACTAGGTGCACCTGCAATACATGGTGTTGATTAATAGTAAATACTTCGTTCAAAATTGCTTTCTTGAAATATTACCTTCGTTTTATAAATGAAAGCAGATATTGCTATTGTAGGTGGAGGAATAGTTGGCTTAGCCACAGCATATCACCTATCTAAAAACAATCCGAGCCAGAAAGTTGTAGTGCTCGAGAAAGAAGGTGAAATTGCCCATCATCAAACTGGTAACAACAGTGGAGTCATACATTCTGGTTTGTATTATAAGCCCGGGAGTCTCAAGGCTACCAATTGTATCAATGGATATGATTTCCTATTAGAATTTTGTATGACCAACGACATTAAGTATGATTTGTGTGGTAAAGTTGTGGTAGCAACAGATAAATCAGAGCTTGGAAGATTGAGAAATCTTTACGACAGAGGAAGAGAGAACGGATTGGAAGGATTAGAATTTTTGGACAAAGATGGTTTGTTAGAAATAGAACCACATATCAATGGAATTCAAGGAATAAAAGTCCCTCAAACCGGGATCATAAATTACAAAGAAGTTTGTCAGAAGCTTGCGGAAAAAATTCAAGAAAATGGGAGTGAAGTCCATTTAAACACAGTTGTTAAGTCGATTGAAGAAAAAACAGATGAGGTTCAAATAGTAACCAATAAAAGCTTTGTTGAATGTAAAATGGTAGTGAATTGTGCTGGTCTTTATTCAGACAAAGTTGCTAGCATGCATTTAGGGAAAATTGATACTCGAATAATACCTTTTAGAGGAGAGTATTATGAATTAACAACTGAAGCTGAGCATTTGGTTAAGCATCTGATTTATCCAGTTCCTGATCCTGCATTCCCTTTTTTAGGGGTTCATTTTACTCGTATGATTGAAGGTGGTATCGAGGCTGGTCCGAATGCAGTTTTAGCCTTCAAGAAAGAGGGATACCATATGACTGATTTTGACTTTAAAGAGTTTGCTGGAACACTAGCGTGGCCAGGTTTCCAAAAAGTAATGTGGAAGTATTGGAAAACGGGTATGGGGGAGATGTACCGAAGCTTTTCAAAGAAAGCGTTTACAAAAGCACTTCAGCGACTAATCCCTGAAATAAAAGAGGAGCATTTGGTTAAAGCACCTGCAGGTGTAAGAGCACAAGCTTGTGATAGAACGGGAGGTTTACTTGATGACTTTAAGCTAGTTACAGAGAAGAGAGCTATTCACGTGATAAATGCCCCATCGCCAGCAGCTACTTCAAGTTTGAGCATAGGAAAAACGATAGCAGAGATGGTGAAGCTATAAAATTACTCTTGCGAAGTAAATAGCAATTATAATAATAACAACCACTTTCATAAAGGTGCCTGCAATAAATCCTAAGAAGGATCCTTTAGCAGATTGAATTGCAGTTTTGTTGTCTTTCCCTTCATATTTTTCTCCAAGGTATGCACCAACCGCAGGTCCTAGCAACAAAGCAATTGCTCCTATTCCCGCAGTGAAGAACGTTAAGAAGGCACCAACTATTAAACCAATTGTGCTTCCTCTCGATCCGGCAGGAGTGCCTCCAAACTTCTTTGTACCCCAAATGGGCATGTAGTAATCTACTAAAGTTATTAAGCCAGTAATAACTCCGAGAACAATTAACCATACGTAACTATTATTTGCAAGTTCGGCTTGGTATTCAGGGATAAAGAATAATAATAATAATGCTGCATACGAAATGGGTGGTCCTGGTAGTCCAGGTAGAATGCTACCTGCAAGACCAACAACAATTAAAAGAATTCCAATAACAATTATTGCTATTTCCATAGGTGCAAAGGTATTGAGTTTTATCAGATGCTTAATCTGATAAACGATAAGAAAGGTCTGATTTTAGCTAAAGAAAGGCCAGAAGAAAACCGATACGAAGTAGAAAGTTACTATGATTATAAAGAGTACTTGGAAATTTGAGTTTGCCAGCATCTTTGTTTGCCCGCTAGCATTTTCACCTTGTGTAGCTAATTTTTTTTCTGCTAAGTAAGTTCCCACACCAACTAGTAATAGAATAATAGGAATAATAAAAAAGCTAGCCATCATGTTTTCACGAGCGTGAGAATTAAATAATGCTAAGAACAAAGCACCTAATGATAAAACTGCACCTGGAAGCTTTGGAAGTTGCGTTCCTCCGATAGCTGAACCTAAGATTAAAATCCCTAAAACGATTAATATATTTTCCATGGAATATTGATATTACTTGTGCAAAAATCAAACATTAAGTGATATTGACAAACATCCCTTCAACTATTTTTTAAAGTTGATAGTGTAAATCCAAAAATGAAGGTTTATTGATTGTCGTATTTATCAGATAATGAGTAATGTAAGTTCTTTTTTTGACCAAATATAAATTGCATAAAACTACATTTGTACTATGGAAAAGATTGGAGTAATGTTTGTCTGTTTGGGTAACATTTGCAGATCACCTTTGGCAGAGGCACTTTTTGATTCGAAATTGGATGAACATAATTTGGCATCATATTTTGAGGTGGAAAGCAGTGGGACTGCAAGTTATCATATTGGGGAAGTACCAGATGAGCGAACAATTGCGGTAGCAAAAAAACATAATGTACCACTCAATCATCGGGCTCAACAATTGAAAAAGCATCATTTCAATCAATTTGATTACGTGATAGTGATGGATGAAAGTAATCGAAGTAATGCTTTAGATATTGCTCCAAAAAACACAGATTATGAGTTATTTATGATGCGATATTTTGATTCAGTAGACAAAGGAAGTGCGGTAATTGATCCTTGGTTTGGTGATATTGATGGTTTTGAAGAATGCTTTCAAACCTTGGATAGAAGTTGTGATGGCTTTATTCATTTTTTAGTAGAAAAACACAATTTATCTCTTTCCTAATATTGGATTAGCTACATTCGAACCAATGAAAAAATGGGGAGTTCTCTTTCTTTTAGTTAGTCAATTTGCTTTTGGTCAAACTGCAGTTGATACGGTAACTTTCATGCAGTATAATTTGCTAAATTATCGGAACAGTACATCATATTGTACCAATTCTAACAACAATGCAACTAGCAAAGATGGATACATGAACACAATTGTTGGATACGTGCTTCCAGATATCATTGCTTGCAATGAAATTGCCGGAGATGGAGGTACTGCTGCGAATCGTTTATTGACTAACGCCCTAAACAAAGATGGTCGAAGTTATTACAAACAATGCACGTATAGTGCAAATTCAAATTTGTGTAACATGTTGTATTACAACAAAAATAAATTCAGTTTAGCCAATCAGGATAAAATAAGGAAAGCTGCTAATAATACTACATTGGTTCGTCAGATTGATGTGTACACGTTATACTATAATTATGATTCAGATTTGGTAAATGGTGATACTACTTTCTTAGTGGTGTATGTTACACATTTGAAGGCAGGTAGCACATCTGCAGATAAAGTGGAAAGAGCAGAAATGACAGAAGCGGTAATGAGTTATCATGCCAACAATTATGAAGATGTAAACTACATTATTGCTGGTGATTTCAATATTCAAACAAGCAGTGAAGCATGCTACCAAAATTTAATTGCTAATAGTAATTCATACATTCAATTTTACGATCCTAAGAACAAAGCAGCAAGCTGGAACAACAATTCGCTCTATTCCGACTTGCATACCCAAAGTACAAGAACTTCATCAAGTGGAGGTTGTTTTAGTACAGGTGGGATGGATGATCGATTTGACTTTGTACTTTGTGGTAAAGAAATATTGGATAATACTAGAGGTATGGAATATATCGATGGATCATATAAGGCAGTTGGAAATGATGCACTTCACTTTAATAAGAGTTTAATTTCACCTGCAAATACTTCGGTACCTGCCAATGTACTTAGTGCATTATACAATATGAGTGATCACCTCCCCGTTGAATTGAAGCTTGGTATAACAAAGAGTACTGCTGGTGCAAAGAAGTTAGAATATGAACGAAATTTAGTCGTAGGGAATCCAATTCAGAATGTCCTCAGTTGGAAGTTAGATAACGGTGTTGCAGAAAGCTTAGAAATAAGAAATATCCAAGGTAAACTAATATATAGTTCGGTGAATCAATATATTCAAGGTTGGAATGAAATAGATGCTAGCAATTGGTTACCGGGCACATATGTCTTTAATATTTCACTTTCAGATGAAACAATTGTCAGAAAAAAAGTAGTAAAACTTTAGTTAAACCTACTTCCAACTATTGGAAGTTTGGTCTTGTTCATCCACAAAACAACTGCACTAAAAATCCAAACAAGTATTGCGAGAGCAAAAAGATAGCCGCCATCTCCTTGCACTTCAATACCTAAATCTGTTAAATGCATCATAATTGCTCCACTTATTATTCCTAGGGCAATTAAGGAGCCTAACCATGCCGTTCTTGGAAATAGAAGTAAAACTGCAGCAATTAATTCGACAATACCAATTCCTATTCTTCCTACAGGTTCTAATCCCACTTGCGTAAAAATATAAACACTTTCTGGCGATCCTGTAAACTTGAAATACAGTGTTTGAAGTAAGATAAGTGCAGGGATAATTCTAAAAATAACAGGCAGGTATTTTTTCATAGTTAGTTAAACGATTGAAATTAGATTCCTTTTAAAACCTAATACAATCCTGGCCAAAAGGCATCCTCGAGATGGGTGATTTCTGTTTTAAACTTGTTTTTAATGATGGAGACAATGTCATATCTGCAATCTCCGTTTAAGTCGAATTCAAGTAAATAATCTTCAGCACCTTGAGCCATCATATTAATTTTTTTGGTTGAAACTGCCTCCTCAGGTAAGCCATACTTATCTGTTTCACGGATTTTTACTTCAACAAAAACATAAACTCCATCTATCTCGGCAATAATGTCTATCTCTGCTCTGCCACTTCGGTAATTTTTGGCTAAAATTTTATATCCTTTCTCAATAAGATGAGTCAATGCTAGTTTTTCACCTTCTTCACCAAATTTTTGTTTGTAAGAACTCATAGTCATTTTTGAATTATACGTTTGCGTATATCTAATCATAAACGCTTTATTAGCTATTCAATTCTCGAATTGCTAAATATGCCATTAAACCTGCTCCAACTTTTAGTGCTTCTTCATCAATATCGAATGTAGGAGTATGGAGCATTGAGGTTATACCTCTTTGCTCATTTCGAATTCCTAATCGATAAAAGCAAGCTGGAATTTCTTGTGAAAAGTATGCAAAGTCTTCTCCAGCCGGCCAAATCTCTAAGTCTTCAACATTCTCTTCTCCTAGATATTCAATTGCCCAATTCTTTGCATTATCACTTAGCTCAGTATTATTCTTGAGAAATGGATATCCTTTTCGAACTTCCACTTCACATTTCGCACCGTGCATTTCAGCAATGTCGTTGCATATTTTTTTGATAATACCATGTGCTCGCATACGCCATTCTTCATCAAATGTTCTGAATGTACCTTCCATATTTACTTCATTAGGAATAACATTAGTTGCTCCTTCAGCAATTACTTTCCCAATACTCAAAACACTAGGCATACTTGGTTTCGCATGTCTGCTCACAATAGTTTGTAATTCTGTTATTATCTGTGCTGAAATAACTACCGGATCGATATTCATATGAGGATGTGCTCCGTGCCCACCTTTGCCAATAACTTTAATATAGATTTCATCGGCACTTGCCATATAAAGTCCGCTTCTAAAACCAACTTTGCCAACATCAATAAGTGGCATTACATGTTGTCCGAATATCTTTTCAACATTAGGGTTCTTAAGCACCCCATTTTTAATCATAATACTAGCTCCGCCGGGTAATTTTTCTTCTCCCGGTTGAAAGATACATCGAATTGTGCCTTCAAATTCATCTTTTAATTGATTCAATATTTGAATTGCACCTAGAACACATGTAGTGTGAACATCGTGGCCGCAAGCATGCATCACACCTTTGTTTTGTGAAGTGTAATCATTCTCATTTTTTTCAAAAATTGGAAGAGCATCAATGTCTCCTCTTAGGGCAATCACTCGTTTTGAAGGATTCTTCCCATGAATATCAATAAAACCACCCGTTTCAGTAATTTGTTGTAAGTCAAAACCAGTTTCTTTGAGTTTGTTTGCTATGTATTTTGTAGTTTCAAACTCTTTAAATGAGAGTTCTGGGTGACTATGTAAATGTCTTCGAGTTGCTTGTAAGTCAGTTTGCTGATTTACAGAAAGTTCATGTATCCTTTCAGCTAGATTCATTGTTACAAATGTATGAATAGCTGATTAACTAGAACCATTTTCAAAATTCGATTAAACTGAGAACTCTTTCACTTCAGTTTTCTCCACAAATTTAGAGAGATTCCTTTCATTTTCTTTTCTTCGTGGTGATAAATGATTTCACAAGCAGTAATCGATAAAATATTTGACGTAGCACCTATTGAAGAGGTAGTTGGAGAGTATGTTACGTTAAAGCGAGCTGGTGCAAATTATAAAGGACTTTGTCCGTTCCATGACGACAAACATCCAAGTATGAGTGTTTCCCCTAGCAAAGGAATTTTTAAATGTTTTAGCTGTGGTCAAGGAGGAAATGTATTTCAATTTATAATGGAACATGAAGGATTATCGTATCCTTTGGCAATTAAACATTTAGCGGATAGGTATAACATTGAAATTGAGGAAGGGCAGATTGATGTTAATGAGCTTGCTGAAGAAGCACGTATTAAAGATGGAGTTTATGCTGCATTAGAATTTGCTAAAAAACATTTCTTTAGTAGACTAAATGAAAGTCTAGATGGCAAAGTAATCTACAAACCGTATTTAATAGAACGTGGAATCCAACAACAAACAATAGACAGATTTCAGATTGGACTAAGCGGCACAAGCCGAGACCATCTATTACAAGAAGGATTGAAAAA
>JABDQY010000308.1 GCA_013042025.1 Bacteroidia bacterium | reverse complement strand
TGGATTCATTTCTTCAGTTTCGTTATACAATGACCAATAGGAGAAATAATACTGCAATTATTACCATAACGCCGGCATCGTTAGATACTGCTAGCGTTGAGAAAAACACATTTGCAACGTATAACGATACTCTATCAAATTCTCAAATCACCGTGTGGTTTAGCCAACGAATGTTTTCGGAGATAATGACGAACGATACTTCAATTTTTGATGGAAATAGTTCGGGTTGGGGGAACATAAAAACAAAATACTATAATGCTGGAAAAACAGAATACCACTATGAATTGAATGGAGTTCCACAAAGGATTGAGGTAATTCATGTAGTAGAGGATTCAGATAATCCAAAAGAGTTTTGGGTATTGAATGATCCGGTAAATCCAATGATTATTAAGATGAATGTGGGGTGGGAGATATGGCTAAAAGAGATTAATCATAATTACGAATAATAAATAGAAGTATATTTATCCTGGAATTGATTAAAATGTGGATTACAATAAATTGCTAATTGTCCTTCTAATTGGAAATGCATTATGGTACATCATGATTTTTGTATTGAAACAAAACGACTATGAATCATCTTGGTTTATTCCCAATTTATCCGACTTTAGCCAAATGTATAAGCTGATTAAAGAAGAACAGAATACCACAAAAAAGAATAGGTATATCGTTCTTTTAATTGCCACAGGTCTATGTATGGTTTTGTTTTTATCTTACCTCATCAGTTTTGTAGTGAAATACTAAGTAGGCTATAGATTGCAAGTTATTCTTTCGCTACTATTTTAGAAATAAAACATTATTGTTTCTTTGCACTATGTCAACTGAATCAAAAATGTTAAAACGCACATCACTTTACAATAAACACGTTGCTTTGGGAGCCAAAATGGTGCCATTTGCTGGGTATGATATGCCTGTTCAATATGAAGGATTAACTCCTGAACATCATGCGGTTAGAAATAGTGTTGGAGTATTTGATGTAAGTCATATGGGCGAATTTGCTGTGAAAGGAAAAGATGCTGAAGCTCTAGTAGCTTGGATTTGTTCAAATAACATAAGTAAGGTGGTTGACATGCAAGCTCAATACAATTGTATGCCAAACGATGATGGAGGGATTGTAGATGATTTAATTGTTTACCGTTGGACAGAAGATGAATATACCTTAGTTGTAAACGCAAGCAATATTGAAAAAGATTGGAATTGGGTGATGAAACAAAAAGAAGCTAAAGGTTTTGACTGTCAAGTTGAAGACCTGTCAAACGATGTTTCTTTAATAGCGGTTCAAGGTCCAAATGCAATAAAAGTGATTCAAAAACTTACAGATATTGATCTTTCAGCTATTAAGTTCTACCATTTTGCAGCTGGAAGTTGCGGTGGTAGTGATGATGTGGTTATCAGTAATACCGGCTATACGGGTTCTGGAGGATTTGAATTGTACGTTTGGAACAACCATGCTGAAATGGTTTGGGATGCCATTTTTGAAGCTGGAAAAGAATTTGATATTGTTCCATGTGGTCTTGGAGCAAGAGACACATTGCGATTAGAAAAAGGATATTGTCTATATGGCAATGATATTGACGATACTACTTCACCAATCGAAGCAGGATTAGGTTGGATTACCAAATTTGCTGAACCATTTAACAACCAAGATTATCACAAAAACCTAAAAGAAAATGGTGTTTCTCGTAAACTCGTTGGATTTGAAATGTTGGATAGAGGAATTCCTCGTCAGCATTATGAAATAGTAGATGCAGATGGAAATAATATTGGAGAAGTAACAAGTGGTACCCAAAGCCCAAGTCTTGGAAAAGCTATTGGTATGGGTTATGTGAAACCAGAATTCGCAGCTATCGATTCTGAGATATACATTCAAGTTCGTAAGAAAAGAATCAAAGCAAAAACAGTAAAACTTCCTTTTTTACCTTAGTTCAACGATGCGAAATCTAGTTGCACTAATTGGCTTTGTCTTTTTATCATTTTCTGTTATAGCTCAAAACGATTCTCTCGATATTGTTTTTGGCTATCCAGATAGCACTAAAATAAACGTGCACATTGATAGCGAAGATGCAACAAAAGAGCCTCAACACATAGTTCTTTTAGGAATTGGAACTGTTGGCCCGTTCGAAAGCAATGCCCTTGCTTTTCATTTTAAATATGCGAATCAGATGAACAGTAATTTGGGTTTTTCCACTAAATGGTCAAACTCTATTCAGGACAATGCAACAAAACATATTCATGAAATTGATGCAATGTCACATATTTCATTGTGGAGTAAGACCAAAAAGTCTGATATGGGTCTTAAGCTATTGGATGTTAAAACTGAAACAAATAAGCGAGAATATAAACAACCTTATTTTGCGTCATTTCCGTTTGAAGTTCGGCATCAGTTGAAACTGGATGTTGGATTGTCTCATTTAGCAAACCGAGCAGAATTGGAATTTTATGCGTTGAATACACCTGATACTACTTTTATCGGTTCAAAATTTTCAAGTTTAAATCTTGTGATAGGCTCAAGCTATACACGGGTTAGAAATGTGAATCTAACAATCAATAAGCTTGCTAAGAATTACTATTACTCAAAATTTGTGGTTGGTGTAAATGTCGGATATAACTTATCAAATTCAGGCAGTTTTTCTCGATGTTTTAAAGATAGTGCTTGCACATCCATCGAATCAAGCAATCTTCCAAATGTTGACTTGAAAAAGATAGGAATAGGATTTGATCTCAATTATACCTTTTCTTCAGCAAATCCTAAATGGATAATGGCAATGGATTTGCAAGGGAGGTTTAGCCCGTTTTTTGAGGGGGAATCACATCGTTTCGATAACGGAGCATATGTGTTTATTCAAAATAATCAATATACTTCAAAATTGGTATTGATGCCAAGATTCTCAGTAGGTTACATCTTGTAGTTTAGAGAATTCGTTCAAAACCTCTGCGAACAGCTAGAAGGGTTTCAATCATTTCTTTGAATAGTTTAGGACTAAGATGCTTAAATATCTTTGATTCGAGTTTCTCAGGTGAGTTTTCTATCCATTTTACCTTATATAGAAAAAGCTCATTTAAAGTCATTTCAAGAAGCTGTGGTTTCCGTTTTTTGTAATAAATGTCATAGATAAGATGATCGCGTTTTACATTCCAACCAAATGCTGTTGCCAGACTTTGGCGAAAATTGAGTTCATCAATTATCTTAAACTTGATTTGACTGAAATCGTCAATAATTAGCTTCGATTCCCCTAATATTTTACTGCTCACTGGAATTACACCACCTGAAACATTTTGAAATCTAATGCCACTTTTAAAGTTAATATTGAGATTTTGATATTCTCCTTTTACAACCACGTGTAATCCGTATTCTGTAAATTCCGCTTCTTCTAAAATTAGATTGGAGGTTCGTTCAAGATCCTGCCAAAAAATTATTTCACGTTTATAGTACGTTAAATAAGAGTCTTCTTTAGTCATGTGTCAAAGATAGAAAATATTACAATCCGTCACTCAAAATCTTACCATCTTCCATGGTAATGATTCGGTCAGTTTTAGCTGCAAAATCAGTATCATGAGTTACAACGAGTAGTGATAAGTTGTTTTCGTGACTTAACTCCTTTAGAATTGAGAAAACGTTTTCCGAATTTTTAGTGTCTAAATTTCCAGTAGGTTCATCACCCATAATTATGGTAGGGTTGTTGATTAAAGATCGTGCAATGGCAATTCTTTGTTTTTGACCTCCAGAAATTTTAGCTGCAACTTTTAAGGCTTGCTCATGGACATCCAATCTTCTTAGTATTTCCATAGCGTCATGCTCAATTTCTTGCTTGCTTTTGAGTCCAAATTTTTTTGCAGGTAACATCACATTTTCAAGAACAGAAAACTCAGGAAGCAAATAGTGAAATTGAAAAATGAAACCTATGTGCTCGTTTCTCACAACTGCAAGCTCTTGAGCTGATCGGCCTGTTAAAACTTTGTCGTTTAAAACTAGCTCACCTTCATAGTTGGTGTCCATAGTACTTAGGATATAGAGCAGGGTAGATTTACCACATCCTGACTTGCCCATTATAGATACAAATTCTCCCTTATCAACGTTAAAGCTCACATCTTTCAATGCTTGAAAGACTTCAGCATCTCTAAAAAATTTATTGATATTTCTAGCTTGTAAAACGTGTTTCATTTATTGTCCTCTTATAATGTCAACTGGATCTATTTTTTGTGCCTTTTTAGCCGGTAAGTACCCAGCAAAAAAGGTGGAAATAAGAGCAAAGGCAACCCCAATTACATAATATGTGCCATTAAAGTTAACTGGGAAAGTATCAATAGTAGGCAGAGCTTCAGTTTCAAATGGAGTATGCGATATTATAACACTAACTCCATATCCAATTCCAACTCCAAGCACACCGCCAACCAATCCAATTAACATAGCCTGGAACATAAAGATAAGTTTAACATCATTGCCTGAAAAACCAGTAGCTTTCAAAATAGCAATGTCATTCATTTTTTCATATATCAACATATTTAATATGTTATAAATACCAAATCCAGCAACCAAAAGCAAAGTAATAGACACAGCATATGTAATCAGGTTTCTTATGTTGGTTCCAGTTTCAAACTGTGCATTTGCAGTTTCAATGTCAATTGCGGTTAGGTCAAACTCGCTCTCAAGTCGTTTAGCCATTGCAGGTGCAAGCGATAAATCATGGAGTTTAACATTAATGTCAGATATGTAGTTACTACCTTCTCCTAAAATACGTTGAACCGTTTTGATGTTCGCAAAGCTTTGAATGTTATCGTAATCTGCTAATCCACTTTGGTAAATACCAACAATTTTCAAATTGTAAATGGTTCCATTTATATTGCTTATTTGTACCTTGTCGCCTATGTCAAGTGACAGTTTTGCAGCAACTCCAGAACCGATTAATATCCCTTCTGAGTTTTTAGCTAATGCCTCTGCAGATCCTTTAACGATGTAATTATCGAAATTAAAGAGAGTAACTTCATCCAAAACATTAATGCCATTTACTCTTCCATTTAACTGACTGCTACCGGCTAAATAAAACACTTGAGCGGCAACTTGAGGAGTAACCCCTTTTACTCGTTTATCTTTCTCTAAAAAGTTTATTAGTGCCTTGGCATTGTGAACACGAACTTGGCTCTGTTTTGGTTTAATCGAGTTAACTACATTAAAGCTATTTTTTAATTCGTCAAAGTAGTCAATGGGTTGATCTTCAGATGGTTTTATATCGTTGTAAATATGAATATGTGGAGTCCTATTCAAAATAAGGCCATCCAGCATGCCATTTAAACCTGTCATAAAACTGATTAAAATAACGAAAGTTGCAATACCAAAAGTAACACCCAACGCAGCAACACTAGATTGTTTAATTCGAGTAATCAGATGCGTTTTCGCAATTTTTAAAAGTAGTCCCCAGTTTGTCACTTCCTTATTCTAGTGGATAGATTTTTAAGCTTGTATCGATGTCTGAAATAATCTCAGACATCTCCATGTTTTTAACTCCAATTTGAACTTTTAACATTCCATCATCTGTATTTACTTCATCGTTTTCTGAAATATATTCATTTGGTATAGTAACAATATTGTCTTTTGAAGAAATAACAATGTTAGCTTCACCTGAAAGGCCTGGGAATAATTTCTCTGGTTTTGTGACAAATTCTCCTTCTACTTTAAATGTTTGGGTACGTTGATCCTTACTTGGATATATTTTTACTATGCGTGCCTCAAAAACGTTGTTCTTGTACGCGTCTAATGTGACCAGTATTTTTTGGTTAAGCTCTAGTTGAGCAATGTCAACTTCATCTATAAGCATTTCGATAATGAACTTAGAGGAACTTCCTATGGTGGCAATAGGCATTTGAGCACTGATAAGTTCACCTTTACTTTTATTAATAGAATAACACATTCCGTTTATCTTACTTACGATTGTAAAATCTTTAGTGTTAGTAGCTGCTGTTTGATATTGAATTCGAGCCTGATTTAGTGCAGCATTTAGTTCATACTGGTTTCGTTTTAACTTGTCCTGGAGCATTTTTACCTGATTAGTGGCTGTTTCATAAGTCAGTTTTCGAGCATCTAATTCAACCTTAGATCCAATATTTTGATTCCATAAGTTTTGTTGTCTATCAAAATTCACTTTGGCATTTTGAGCATTTAATTCTGCATTCTTTATCTCATCTTTTATGTTTCCGATTATTGTGGAATTACTGCCTGCATTTTGTTGAGCGAGTTGAAGAGCCACTTGAGCATTTTGAGCATTTAATTTTGGCATTGTATTAATTACCTGTGCAATAGGTTGACCAATGCTTACAGAGTCTCCTTCGCTCACCAAGAATCGATCTAGAATTCCATTTACTGCTGCAAATACTTCGTAATTGCTGTCTGGTTGTATTATCACCGATGAATAAACCGATTCAGTTAGATTAGATACTGTGGGAGTTATGTGTTTTGCATCGTTAGAGCAAGACCATAGAGCCAATGCTATAAAGAATGATATGAAAAGCTGTTTCAAAGTAAAAATATTGAGTAGCAAAGGTTAAGAAATTGAATGGAAACTGAATGGAATAAAGTCATAATTTAGTATGAGATGAGAGTAACTTTTTTTAAAATTATTCAAATCCATTCTAAACTTCATTTTTTATAACTTCGTTTCAACCATGGCCAAAGAACTATTTGAAGTTAGATTACGGTTTAAAAAGCTCGCAAAAGAAACCCCTGAAGAGATTGTTGAAGAAGTGAAGAAGATTCTTGCCGAGAATAATGATAAAATTGTGGGAAGGATAACGCACAATCACGTTCGCATTCGAATTGCAGAAAAAGACCGCCATTTTTGGTCACCTCAGTTGTCTTTAAATTTAGAAGAAACAGGATTAGGCACAGAGATAAGAGGTTTGTATGGTCCTAAACCCGACATCTGGTTGGGATATATGTTTGTTTATTTTTTCCTTGGGTTCGCAACACTAATTGTATCTGTAATCGGTTTGTCTCGGTATAATTTAGGATTGTCTTCCTATATTTTATGGGCTATTCCTTTTGTACTGGGTGGAATATTTGTATTGTGGGTTACAAGTAGAACAGGACAAAAACTAGGGCAAGATGAAGTACGACTCATACACGGTCTAATTAAGCCACGAATATTGGCGAATGCTGATGATGTAGTTGATTAATTGTGTTCTACAATCTTACTTCTTATAGTACGCACCAAAAATAATCATCATCTCATCTGTGCTTAATAACCCAAAATTTAAGGTTTTGTTAGTACTGTTATTGTAGGTAGCTTCTCCCTTCAATCCTTCGCCAGGATTTAGTTCTAAAGGTGGGTCAAATTGCTTGATTTCCGGATGCTCCCAATCATCAGTATAGTATACTAATTCGCCATCTCGAGCTCCTCCCTTTATAAATATTTTAAACTCAGTCATGTATTGATGAGCATGTGCTGTAAGCATAAATATGTTACGGCTATCATTGAATGAATAATCTGATGTTAACGTAGTTTCCTTATTAGCAGGTAACGTAATGTTTAAATTATTCAAGAATAAGTTTTGAGCTTCATATTGAACTTGTGATTTGTCTACAGTATGCAGATTGACATATACTTCACCAACAATATATTTAGTGCCATAGTTCACATAATGTGAGTTAAGATCAAGCCCTTTACCAGCTGGAATTTTTTGAGCTACTCCAGCTGGGTATTGGTAATCTGTGCTTCTAAACTGTGTTCCAAACATAAAAACTTGGTCAGCAATACTTTGAAACGTGCTAATGATATTATTCCCGTTTTCATCACGTAAATCGCGATAAACATCTGGTTGAGGAAGGGTGGCATTTTCTTCAAAATCATATAGGATAAGATGATGGGTGCCAGGCCTCATTGCGGTTTCTATGTGGTTTACATAAATATCTTCTGTATTACCTAGCAATTTGTAGGAGTACAATTCTCTCTCATAATTATTCTTAACATTAAAAGGACCTAAGTGCAGCTGAACGCCGGTGGCGGGAGGATCTAATGCTTTAAAAACACTGTCTTCAGGAGTGAAATATGAATCGTCATCTAAAAGAGAAACGCTCGCAACCTCACCTTTTTGAGGAGCTCCAGCAATTATCCATTGCCGAATAAATTCTATTTCTCCATTGGTTAAGGGTATGTCTCCTGGAGGCATTATTTCTCCATACTCCGGATGATCGGCAAAAAAATGTTCTTGATTTGGAGCATTAACCTTTTCCCAGAAAAAACTTTTGTATAAGCTTTCTAGTCCTTCGGTTCCTATGAGCTTGTAACCATCATCTGCTGCAGCTTTGTTGTTAGGTGTTTTGTTAATAAGAGATTCAAAAGCTATATCAGAAGTAAGAATAAGTTTAGATTGATTTGCTTGACTGCTACCTTCAACATGACAGGATATACACTTGGTGTTCAATATTTTTTCTTGAATAACATCCCAAGTTGCTTGAGGTTGAGCTTCAACTGCTGTTTTATCCTTGCAGCTAATTGCAAAACAGACGGTGATAAGACTTAATCCAAGTGCTATAATGTATTTCATAGAAGTACGAAGATAGTTTTTCTAAACAACACATGCTGCTGATATTGATACCATTAACTAAAATTGAGATATGACTGATATTTTTAACTTCTGATTAGTCAGTGTTGGTTAGTTAGGCTTTATTTTGAGTCCTATTTATGAATATAAAATATATGCTAGATTTGAAAAGATATCAATTGTTCTAAATACGGTATGAAAAAATTAATTACGAATCTTTCCTATTTCTTTCTCTTAAGTGTCAGCATCTTTTATTCAAACCAAGTAAATGCCCAAAGTCCGTTAGCGGGAGTTTATACCGTAGGTTCCAATGCCTCAGATGATTTTTCTAGTATATCACAGTGTGTTGATTCATTAGAGTTAAGAGGTGTAAGTGCTTCTGTGATAATTCGCATTGACACGGGTACATTCTCTGAGCAAATAAATATTCAATCAATTTCAGGGTCAAGTGCAACCAAGAATGTCATTTTTGTTGGAAAAGGAAATAGCACCGTGGTGCAATACACTCCATCTTCTACAAATCAGGCGGTTATCAGTGTAAATGGAGCAAGCCATTTGGTTTTTGATAGTCTAAAAGTGGAGGCTTCAGGGAATTACGGCATAGGAATAAATTTATATGGGGAGGCAGATAGTATTACCATTCAAAACTGTACAATTGAATTACCCAATACTAGTTCAACAAATAATTGTACTGGTATAGCTAATTATTCATCTAACGATGGAACTGGGGTTTCTCAAGCTAAAGATTTAATTATATATAACGACAGTATTAAAGGTGGTTACATTGGAATTAGGTTAACTGGTGACTTAACAACAATTAATAATTTCAATATTGAAGAAAATACAATTTTGAATTTCGGATTTTTAGGAATGCATACAAATAGCACAAGGAACATGATTATTAGGGATAACAAAGTATTCTCTTCAATTTCTGGTGCAAGATCTGCTATATCTATGTGGCCAACTGGAGCAAATGTTACCATTATCAATAATCTTCTTGAGTTAGGAAGTGTTGTAAATCATACCAGAGTGCTTCAAGTAGCTGGTGCCCCAGGCAGCGGAGGTTCAAGTTGGAGTGAACAAATTCTAGTAGCAAATAATATGGTTCGGTACCATGGAACACAAACATCCAATGTTACGGGTATTTATACCAAGCATGTGAACTACCTAAAGATTTACAACAATACTGTGCATATGGCTTCAGGAGGTGGAGTAAAAAGCCTATGGTTGGACGCACTAAGTAGTACATCGAATATTGAAGTTAAAAATAATAACCTAAGTAATAGTATTACAAATGGGGAGCTTCTGAGGGTTCACGGTCAGGTTACCACTACAGCAGATTATAACAATCACTATAATCCAAATGGATTTAGAGTTTGGTGGAAAGGAAGTGTGTATGCCTCCTTGTCTGCATATCAAACAGGCAGCTCTCAAGGAGCCAATTCAGTTACGGTAAACCCAGATTTTGTTTCTTCTACAGATTTGCATATCGATTCTTCTAATGCGACATTTGATGGATTAGGGACTTATGTTAGTGAAGTCCAAACAGATTTCGATGGTGAGTCTCGAAATAGTAGTAACCCAGATATTGGTGCCGATGAGTTTAATTCTCATACCGATGTATCGATAGGTAATCTAACCTCTCCAACCAATTGTAGAAAAGTTAGCTCTGCTCAAACGATTTCAGTTTGGATAAAAAACCATGGTCCATACAGTATTAGTAAT
>JABDQY010000305.1 GCA_013042025.1 Bacteroidia bacterium | reverse complement strand
AGTTATATGTTCCAAATTTAAGAATTTCATTGAAAGGATTCAATTATTAATTAACATCAACCAGTTAATCTTGTGATACCAAATAGAAAGTCTGTTTATTTCTTGAATAGTAGAGGGTATGTTACTTTAATATTATGATTACCACGATTAATAAAAGGTAAACCTCACTTAACAAATGGATAACATTCGAGATTCATCATTGCAGTATAAATATCAAAGAAATAGATAAATGAAAAACATTTTAAAAACCTTATTATTAATGCTGCTACTTGCAGGAGTAGTTTCTTTTGTTGGATGTAAAGATGATGAAGAAGATGACGTTACTCCATCAACAGAACAAGAGCATTCTGGTGCAATTACTGCTGATGAAACTTGGACAGCAGATCAAATTCACTACATCAAAGGAAGATGTTGGGTAGAAAACGGTGCAACGCTAACAATCAATCCAGGAACAATTATTAAAGGGAGAACAGGAACAGAAGCAAATGCGGCTGCATTAATCATTGCTAGAGGTTCAGATTTAATCGCTGAAGGTTCAGCTAATCAACCTATTATCTTTACTTCAGAATTAGATAACATTGAGATTGGTCAAATAACTGGTACAAATCTGGATGAAAATGACAGAGGTAAATGGGGTGGTTTAATCATGTTAGGGGCTGCTAAAATTTCTGCAGAAGATGGAGATGTTGAGGCTAGAATTGAGGGTATCCCAGCAACTGAATCATATGGTGTTTACGGAGGGTCTGACGATAACGACAATTCAGGAACTGTTACTTATGTTTCAATCAGACACGGTGGTGCACTTCTAGGAGAAGGAAATGAGATTAACGGTTTAACTTTAGGTGGAGTTGGAAATGGAACAACAATTCATCACGTTGAAGTTGTTGCAAACGTTGACGACGGAATTGAGTGGTTTGGTGGATCAGTAAATGTTGATGATGCAATTGTTTATTACCAAGGTGATGACGCATTGGATATCGATATGAACTTCTCTGGAACAGTTGATAACTTTATAGTTATTCAAGGTGGTGACACCGATGAAGGTCTTGAAGTTGATGGTCCTGAAGGATCTACATATACGGATGGTCAATTTACATTGAAGAATGGTACATTAATTTCTAACGATGGAAATGGATCTGCTGCTGATTTGAAATCAAAAACTCAAGGAACAATTGAAAACTGTTACTTTACTGGATACTCTAAGTTTCTTAAAGTAAGAGTTAGTTTTTCAGATACTACAAATTGTACAATTAAAACAGATGCATATACTAATTTAACAGATGCCTCTCCTAAATTGATTGTTCAGAATAGTGATATTTACTCTTCTAATTCTCCAACAATAGCAGACATGGGATCTGGTTATACAGGATCGTGTAAAACGTGTGGTTGTGTAGATTCTTCAATTGAAGGGATGATTGATGCAGAGTTTGGAAGTAATGGAAATTCTGTTACTGGATCAAGCAGCAATGGAGCTAATACAACCGAGTTTGAAACTTGGACTTGGGTTGACAGCAATGGAAACTTATAATACGTTTAGAATATCAAATTTAAAAGATCAGCCTGCTAGAAATTCTAGCGGGCTTTTTTGCTCGAAAAAGTTAATACATTAAAAATGAGAAGAATCATACAACTAGTATTTGTTGTTTTTATGACATTATCTAGTCTAGCTCAAAAGGCTACAATTCGAGGGGTTATCTATGATAACGAAACCGGAGAAACCCTGATTGGAGCTATGGTCAAAGCAATAGGTGTTCCTGGAGGTGCAATAAGTGACCTAGATGGAGCTTATTTTATTGAATTGGATGAAGGGACCTATACTCTAGCTTTTGACTATATCGGAATGCCGGTGAGAAAAGAAAGTGTTACCGTAGCTTCAGGTGAGGTTAAAGTTTTAGACATTCGATTGGAACCCGAAGCGGTTAGTGCAATTTCTGGAGGTACATTTACGGTTACGGCTTCAAAAAAACAAAGTACAGAAACTGCTCTTCAAACAATGCAAAAGAAATCTGTCCGTGTTATGGATGGAGTATCTGCACAAGCATTTAAGAAAAAAGGAGATAATGATGCCGGAGCAGCAATTTCAAGAGTTACTGGTATTTCCGTTCAAGGAGGCAAACATGTATTTGTGAGGGGATTAGGAGATCGCTATACGAAAACAATCTTAAATGGAATGATTATTCCAGGTTTGGATCCAGATAGGAATACCGTTCAAATGGATATATTTCCTACAAACGTCCTAGACAATATTGTGGTATACAAAACATTTACACCAGATTTACCTGGAGATTTTACAGGAGGAACAGTGGATGTTGCAACAAAATCTTTTCCGAGTAAAAAAACAGTTAGTTATTCTGCTAGTTTTGGATTTAATCCAAGCATGCATTTCAATAGTGATTATATTTCCTATGAAGGAGGTAAATATGACTTGCTTGCATATGAGGATGGAAGTCGTGATCTACCAATAGGAGAGGGTGTTGATGTTACAAGTGTAAAATTAGACCCAACTGCGAATAATCCAGAACTCACTGATATTACCAAAAGTTTTAATAAAACTTTGGCTCCAACAAAACAAATGAATGGTCCTAATATGCGATTTGGTTATTCAATTGGAAACCAATTTAACAAAGCCAACAACCGATCATTTGGATACAATTTTGCATTGAATTATTCTAAACAAACCGAGTTTTATGAAGATGCATACTATGCAACTTACATTAAACCACAAGAGTCATCAAGTAATGAACTTTTAATTGATCGAGATGCTACTGGACCGAGAAGTAGCAGAACGGCCCAATGGAGTGCTCTTGCAGGTGGTGCGTTCAAAGCTGGTACGAATAAGTATTCTATTAGCTTCTTCAGAACGCAGAACGGTGAATCAAGGTCTGCACAGTTGTGGCAGGAGGATTATCGTGAAAATCCATATGTCATGCTTAGGAATAACTTGGAGTATACACAACGTTCAGTTACGAATATTCTACTAGCAGGTAAACATTCTATGGATAGTGCAAAATGGAAATTGGAATGGAAGCTTTCTCCTACTTTTTCTAAAATTGATGAACCTGATATTCGTTTGACAGCTTTTGAACTAACAGATGATATAAATCCAGTTTATATTATTTCTCCTTCAACAGGAGCAGTTGCTTCAAGAACCTATCGATACCTTTTAGAACAAAACTACAATGCTAAAATAGACTTGGAGCGTAAGTTTAAAGCCAAAGATGGGAAAGACATTACAAAGCTAAGTTTTGGTGCTCTTGAAACATTCAAGAACCGGGATTATTCCATTGAAGATTATCGTTTCAATGTGCAACAAGCAAATACCGAAATAACATTTAATGGTGATGCAAATACATTTTTAGATGATGAAAATATATGGATTCCCGCAGGTGGTGGAATTCAAGATAGTGGAGTTTATGTTCAAGGTCAGAAACAGCCTTCTAATACATATAATGCAATACAAAATATTGCGTCAGCCTATATAATGCATGAGTATTCATTTACCAAAAGATTAAAGACCATCTATGGCGTTCGTTATGAATA
>JABDQY010000300.1 GCA_013042025.1 Bacteroidia bacterium | reverse complement strand
GACGTGGATGTTGAATGGCGTTTAAACCAAGCAGGCATCTTTTTCAATTCAGTGAGGCACCACTGCATCGTTGCACATTTGCATCACGAGAGCAATTACTCCAATGAAGATGTGGCTTTTAATCAAGCTATTTTAGATAAGAAGAAGGCTACTTCTCAACAACCTCCAACCCCATAAAATACTCCTTGTTGGCACAATAAAGTGTATTTCCCTTGTTTGAAACGCTTTTACAAAGACCTCCGTCTAGTTCATCTTTTGCAATTTCACCATCCGGATTAATTGGATTGTGAGTTCGAACCAATTCTCTACCATTTCGGATATCAATTACATGCAATTGAGTGGCATAATCCCAGCCGTCACCGTATTCGCGATAACTTATTAAACTCACATAATCTTGAGAAGCAGCAATTTGATAGGGATAGTATCCATATCCTTTACTCCATATGGTTGCTCCTGTATTCTTATTCAAAACCATGGTATTCTTCTCCCCTTCGGTTAAAACTAAATTATTGTCAACCATAGCCAAGTTGCTTGACGAACCATTCGAGAACAATTTTTCCCAATTCAATTTACGACTCAAAATATCAACACATTGGAGCATATTATCCTGAAAAGCATATAAATAACGACCTTCGATGATGTATTTTTTTGGAGGTCTTATAAAGGCCGATGTAAAAAATAAGTTATCTGCAACCCATTGATCTTTACGTCCAACTTCATCCAATGCCAAACCTACAATACTTACCCGCCATACAGAATTAAATCGCTCATAACTCAGTTTATTGAAAATTAAAGTATAAGCACCATCCCTTGCATTTGTTGGATTTTTAAATTCACCAATGCAATGATAATTCGTTAAAAAATCATCATGCTTTTGTTCTAACGTATCATAAATAATTGAAGTATTGGTTGCTAAATTTAGTTGGTATACCAGAAGATTACTTTGATTGTCTAATTTCTGATAATAGCATATTCCTTTGGAAGCTAGGAAGTGACTGGTAATTGAATCTCGGATGTATTCATTATCTTCCAAATAATCATAAAATAATCCAGTGCTCACATTAAACAACGAAGTACGACCTAGAGTACTATGCTGTATCCAATCCCCTTTCATAGATTTCACATGATACCCTAAATAGTGTTTGGCGTTTACCACTCCGGTGTATACATATTTATTAAGTAGCTGGCCAGTATGATCAAAGGCGTAAGAAGTAATGTCGGCATCTGTTCTTGATAAGAAAACCACTTTGTCTTCATCTGCACCTGACCAAAACACCAATTCGCCATCGGGTACTTCGTATTTCCATTTTTCTTGAAGTTCAACTTGCAATTCATTGGAGTAATCTGGAGGATTGGGAAATTCTTTTTGGCAACCCAAAATAGTTACCAAACTTAGTAGGATATAGATTTTTTTCATAGTGTCTTAATTCTGTAGGTTAAGCCCAATTTTGCAATTGGAGCATAGTATCCAATTGCAGCTTCTGCTGACAATCCAACATTATTGGGCAGCCAATAGGTGAACTTACCGCTCAAAGAAGCAATGGTTGATTTCTCGCTGTGTTCATATTGATCTACCTCCAAGGTTTCCTTATCGGTTGCATATTCTCGGATATCCATATCCATCCTCCCTATGCTTCCTCTTGCACTTAAATCCATGGATTCAGACAGTTGGAAAGTATGCACGTAACCAACACTGTAACTTCTGGAACGCACATAAAGATCATAATAGAAACTGTAAGAAGTAAACACAAAATCAAGCTCTTGTAAGCCTTCATCAATGTGCATCATAGGTTGGTTTACAAATTCAAAGAAGATTCCGTTATTATCGTAAATGTCCATTTCTGCAAAAATTACGGATGTAACATTTTGATCTTTCAGGTTTAAGTTGGTAACTCCATAGGGTTTAAAACCTACGTTGTACCCTATACGAATGGTTTGGAACGCCTTGTTGGCATCCCAGGTAAATGTATTGGTGGTTGAATCTGTAAAGGAATTAGCTGCTTTGGATTGAATAGAAAGCAGGCACAACAAGAAAAAAAGGCAAAAGAATTTCATAAAGAATTTGAGATTGAGTTTCATAAAGTTTTCATTTCAATAATAGGTAAAATAATTGAAAAGTGAAAAGTAGTAGTTTAGTTTATTGCCTATTTCATGAATTTGGGATTAAGGCAATAGATATAGCTTGCATCACTGGTATAAATATTTCCATTGATAGGGTGATGGGCAACAGGAAAAATCCAAGAACCATTTCCGCCATTATTCCAATCATCGATCAACTTTTCACCGGTGTTGGCATCAATTCCAAAAATTCCCGCACTGCAAAACCAAATGGTATCTTTATGAACGGTTAACTTGTACGGCATTGCTTCTGTGTTTTCATTGGTCCAGATATTCTCACCTGTTTCCTTGTCTACCGCATGTATGTGTTCATTATCTGGCTTCACAATCAGTTTATCGTCTACAATCAAAATATTGGCCGTATTGAAATCATCTTCCGGACCATCTCCAATAAAATATTTCCAAATGGTTTCACCATTCAATGGATTGATACAATAAGCATGATGGTCTCCATAAAAATAGACTTTATCCCCATCTATAGCTGGACGAGCGGTGCTGCTAAAACCATCGAGTGACTCCCGGTACCATAACATGGAGTCAGCAGTTAAGTTCCAAGCCAAGATATCCATCTTGGAAGTACCGTCTGTATACCACCCATATGTTCTGTTTTGAAGAACCAGAATCTTATTTCCGTTTGGATGAACCCATTGAATGGGCATAAGCAATCCTGGCGAATAATTATTACCATATTCAGAGCGATTAATCGTAAAGAGCTTTTCTTCGAAACCGGTATTTAAGTCATATCTAAATAGACTACTCCAATCTCTTGTATCCTCTATTACTTTGTACAGATAATCATCTATTACACAAGCGTAGCCTCTTGCATTTTCATTCCGATGAAACCATAAAATTTGGCCAGTTTCCGCGTCAATTACATAGAATGAACGTCCATCAGAAAACACTACCTTATCTAAATAAGAGATTCCGCCAAACTCATATGGATTAAAACTTCCAATTGGTAAGAAACTCGTTTGCCAAATACTGTCC
>JABDQY010000294.1 GCA_013042025.1 Bacteroidia bacterium | reverse complement strand
AGACATCATTATTCAAACCGGGCAATGTTGCAGAAACAGTGCAATTACAACCGGTCCCGAAAACAAGAATTTCTTTACTCAGGCGATAATTCGTTTTAAACCTCAATTTGAAGAAAACAGTACACCTTTTTTTGAAGTACCTCCAATTTTTAGAACATCAGTAAATCAGCCATTCAACTATGCAATTGGTGCGATGGATACTATAGATTACGATTCATTGTCATTCTCATGGGGACATCCACTTTCCGGACAAAGTCAAAACATTGGATTTACAGGAACAAACCTGGCCTATAATCATCCTTTTACCGCTTATTATCCGAGTGGTTTCTCGCCTCCACACAATAATCCAAAAGCTAGTCCACCAGAAGGTATCTATTTTGACGCCAAAACAGGTAACATAACAGCAACGCCAATCACGGCAAGTCAAGTTACGGTATTGGTTATTGAAGTTAGGGAATGGAGAAAAGACAGTTTAGGTGTTTACCAAACTATTTCAGTAACAAGAAGAGATGTTCAATTTGCGATTGTCTCAACACCAAATAATAATGTACCTGTAATCACATTTGATTCAATAGGTTCAAGAACAAATGGAGCCGGATGCGTTGCTTTTACCGTTAGAGATGACGTATTTGTGCCACCTCCTCCAACAACAGCTTATAACGATACACTGACCGTTCAATTGGTAGGAGCAAGTTCGCATTTAGACATGACAATTGACAGTACAGTATATACTGGTTCATCAACTATTGTTTATGGCAAAGTGTGTTATGATTCTATATGGTCTACTTTAGGAGATAATTCAATTTATTTATATGCAAGAGACAATAATTGCCCTTGGAATGCAGAAGCATCGAAAGGAATAAATCTAGACTTTCCGAATAGAAGTACTGCAAGTATTTTAAGACCGAATGTTAAGGTGCTCAAAGGTGTGAAAGTATATCCAAATCCTGCTACCAATAGTGTTACAATCAATATGACAAATAGAGTTTCGGATTGTAGGATAGAGTTGGTTGATGTAACTGGAAAAGTTTTACATGCTGAAAATCATAGTAAACTTAAGATAGCTACACTTGATTTAAGAGATATTGTTAGCGGTGCATATATTGTCCGAATTACAAGTTCTGAAGGAGTTGCCTATAAAAATCTTATTGTTAAATAAGCAATACTATTACTTAACTAAACCATGTAAAAGGGAGCATTTGCTCCCTTTTTTAGTATCCATATTTTTCTTTCCAAAGTGCTTTAAGACGCTTCCTTTGCTTTTCTTCCATCGCATTATTTCCTGGGTTATATAAAATTGATCCAGATACTTCATCAGGTAAATATTCTTGCGAAATAAAATTGTTTGGATGGTCGTGAGCGTATTTGTATCCCTTGCCATAATCTAAATCCTTCATTAGTTTGGTTGGAGCATTTCTTAATCCAAGTGGAATAGACAAATCGCCTGTTTGTTTTACTAAAGCTTGTGCTGACTTAATTGCTAAATAACTAGCATTACTTTTTGCACTACATGCTAAATATATTGTGGTTTGAGACAAGTTTATTCTGCATTCAGGATATCCAATTGTGCTAACCGCCCTAAAACAAGCATCTGCTAAAAGTAGAGCATTGGGGTTAGCATTACCAATATCTTCACTTGCAGAAATTAGCAATCTGCGAGCAATAAACTTTGGATCCTCTCCACCTTCAATCATTCTCGCTAAATAGTATACAGCTGCGTTTGGATCACTACCTCGAATTGACTTTATAAAAGCAGAAACAATATCATAGTGTTGTTCCCCTCCTTTGTCGAACATGGCTAGTTTTTGCTGTACTGCTTCATCAACAACTTTATTGGAAATAGTAATTGTTTTACCTCCTTTATAGTTTACGATAATTTCTATGGCGTTGAGCAGTTTTCTGCCATCTCCACCACTTATTCGAATAAGAGCATCCCATTCCTTAACAGTAATTTTTTTCTCTTTCAGAAAGGAATCTTCTTTTGAAGCTCGTGCAACTAGGTCTTTAAGATCACTCAGTTCCAATGGTTTCAAGACAAATACCTCGCATCGTGATAAGAGGGCTGCGTTAACTTCAAAACTTGGGTTTTCAGTAGTGGCTCCAATTAATGTAATAATCCCAGCCTCAACCGCACCTAATAAGGCATCTTGTTGCGATTTATTGAAACGATGTATTTCATCAATGAATAAAATTGCACTCCCTCCTGAACCAAGGAATTTTGTCTTTTTTGCTTTCTCAATTACTTCACGTACATCTTTTACTCCCGCATTCACCGCACTAAGTTGGAAGAAAGGTGTTTTGAGTGTATGAGAGATTATTTGAGCCAACGTGGTTTTACCGACACCAGGAGGTCCCCAAAAAATGCAAGAGAATACAACACCTTGCTCTAAAGATTTACGTAACGGTTTATTTTTACCAATAATATGTTGCTGCCCAACAAGTTCATCCAGAGATTTGGGTCGTACACGTTCAGCGAGTGGAATGTTTTGCATTTAGATATTAGTGGCTATTTTTACGGCAATATATTTCAATAAAATGAGAATAAAAAAATCAGGAGTCATTGCAGTGCTCACACTATTTACT
>JABDQY010000293.1 GCA_013042025.1 Bacteroidia bacterium | reverse complement strand
ATTATAAGTCTTGCGGTAGATTTTAATGTGCCCTCTTGGCTATAAATACTAACAGAGTACAAACCATCAACTAATGAATTTAGCTTGATAACTTGATTGGTAAAGGATTGTTGTTTCTGAACCAATTCTCCTAAAGATGAACGTATCGTAACATTAACTAAATGAGTGCTGTTGCTTCGAATATAAAACTGGTTTTGTGTTGGATTTGGATATATCAGTAGATTCGATTGATGTCGATTTTCGATATTTACCGGCAACAGGTTTCTACCAAAATACATTGTAGCAGCTAGTGCTCCCCGAATAACCTCGGTTGTTGCATCTATATCCATGTTCTCAATCTCGTCATTTTCATTGTGATAAAAGGTAGAATAATCACTTTCTTGATATAGACCAGTAATTACATACCCTTTGTCTTCAAACGGTACATAATCAGAACTATAAGCCTTATTTCTTACAGGAGTAAGATAGGTATAATTTGCTATTAACTGAGCTAAAGTATCTGTTTTAAGTGAAGATAAGGCATTGTTACTCAACGGTGAATCATCTTCATCTCTTTCACACGTAATTTTGCTATTGTTGGCACCTTTGGTTCCTCCCAATTGATCAAGGTTCAAAACCAGTTGAATATCTTCAGAACCTAGCGTATTATTAACATAATGAAAACTCCCTAACAGCCCTTGTTCTTCAGCCGAAAAATGAATCAGCCGTATTCCTATTTTGCAATCAATATCTTTAATAATTTTTGCAATTTGAAGTAAGGCAACGGTTCCACTTCCATTGTCATTCGCTCCTGGACTTTGACCATACGAATCATAGTGTGCACATACAATAATCCATTTATTTGTTTCAGTACCTGGTTTGTTAATAATGAGGTTGTAGGCATTTCCATTGTTAAACGTGTCCTCAAAAATATGAGAAGAAGAATACCCGTAATCAATATACTTCGCTATAAGCCAATCTTTAACAGAGTCCAAAGCTGCTGAACCTGTTGGTTTAGGACCAAAGGATTGATACTTCGTTATTAATTGAAATACAGAATCAACTTTTTCAGTTTCACGCCCTATGCTGTAATCGTATTGTTGTGCACTAACAAAAAAAGAAAATCCAAGGATTAATAATGAATAGAAAATTCTCGGCATTGATTCAAAGATAAATCTATATCCACTTTAATTACCTGATCTTCTGGCAATATATCTGCAATTTTATCCGGCCATTCTATAAAACAAATGTTTTCAGAATCTACATAATCCCAGAACCCAATGTCCTCAATTTCAACTATATCTATTAATCTGTATAAGTCGAAATGATGAATTGATTTACCATTTATCTTATAATCGTTTACCAATGAAAATGTAGGACTATCAACATCCGTTACTCCGTAGTTTTCATTTAAATAGTTTTTGACCAAAGTCGTTTTTCCTGCACCTAGGTTTCCATTGAGCAAAACAATTGTTCTACCCGTGCTTTCAATCTCTGATTTCAAATAATTACTTACAGAAGAAAGAGCTTCTTCATTGCAAACTGTAAACTTTTGAGGCATTATTTTGGATCTAAAACAATTAGAGGTATCAGCATTTCTTCCATCGATACACCACCATGTTGGAAGGTATCTTTGTAGTATTTAGCGTAATGATTCAAATTGTTCGGATAAACAAAGAAGTCATTTTCTTTGCTGAACACAAACCTGCTACTCATATGTTGTGAAGGAAGCAAACCATCTTCAGGTTTCGCAATTTCAAAAACATCCTTTGCATCGTAGGTTAAACGCTTACCTGTTTTATAACGTAAATTGGTTGTAGTATCCTTATCTCCAACAATTTTCACGGCATTATCTACTTTCACAGAACCATGATCAGTTGTTATTACCAACTTCACTTTTTTCGCAGCTAAGAATTTAATCGCTTCCAATAAAGGAGAATGCTCAAACCAACTTAAAGTCAGTTTTCGATATGCAGCTTCGTCTTCAGCAAGCTCTCTTACAATTCTAGAATCCGTTCGAGCATGCGATAAAGTATCGATGAAATTATATACGATAGTTACGAATTCTTCTTTGACCAAATTGGGCAACTTATCTACCATTGTTTTGGCATTATTCAAATTTGTTACTTTTATGTACTTAGGGTCGTAACCCGTTCTTAAACGTTTAAATAAATCACTAAGGAAGTCTGCTTCAAAATTATTCTTACCTCCTTCATCCTCATCATTGCTCCATTTATCTCCAAATCTTCGCTCAATATCAGCCGGCATTAAACCACTAAAAATAGCATTCCGTGCATACTGCGTTGTGGTTGGAAGAATGCTCATATAAATGTCTTCACTTACCGTTCTATAATATTTACTAATTTCCTTTTGAATGGTTTTCCATTGATCAAATCGAAGGTTATCCATTAACAAAAGCACAAAAGGTTCACCTTTCTTTTTGTTTGGTAAAATGCCTTTGTTCATTAACGTATGAGACATAATAGGAGAATCATCAGTATCGGCACTGTATTGGATAAAGTTGGTATAATTCTTAGAGATGTACTTTGAAAATTCTCTATTCCCTTCCGCTTTTTGGGTTTTCAGAATTTCTTCCATGCCCGTTTCATCAGAACTATCCATTTCAGTTTCCCAATAAATCAGTTTTTTATAAAGCTCTTTCCATTTAGGCCAATCTAAATGATCCATAAATGCCATTCCGATATTTCTAAAATCTTGCTGATACCGTTGTGTAACACTTTCCGTCACTAGACGTTTGTTATCAATCAACCGCTTTATGGTCAATTGTATTTGACGTGGATTTACAGGTTTAATTAAGTAGTCAGCAATTTTAGAACCAATGGCATCCTCCATAATATGTTCTTCTTCGCTTTTTGTAATCATAACTACAGGTACATTGCCATCCAACTCCTTTATTGATTTCAACGCTTCAAGTCCTGAAATACCAGGCATGTTCTCATCAAGAAATACCAAGTCATAGTGTTCATCTTTAACTTTTTCAATTGCGTCTAAACCATTGGTAACAGTAGAAACGTTATATCCTTTTTCCTCTAAAAAAAACAGGTGCGATTTCAAATGTTCAATCTCATCGTCAGCCCATAGTATTTTTATTCCATCCATATATTTAATTGGTATTGTTTAAATGTTTTTGCTTTCAGTCAATTCTATGCAAATAGACTACTAAATGAACTCTAAAAACAAAAATTTATTTCGACCATCTATTTTATTCTATTAAATAACTTAAAGATGCTCAAATTATCAAAAATACTTGAGTATCATAAAGAGTTAAAAGCCTTGGTTATTTTTGCAGCCTCAAAACGATTCTTGAACAAAAAGAAAATTATAAACGATCCTATTTATGGTTTTATAGCTATCCAGCATGAAATCCTATTTGACTGCATACAATTACCTGAATTTCAGAGATTAAGAAGAATAAAACAATTGGGGTTAACCCACTTGGTTTATCCTGGAGCTCTGCACACTCGCCTTCATCACACGTTAGGTGCAATGCATTTAATGCAAACAGCAATCGATGCTCTTAAATACAAAGGGATTCCCATCAGTCTGGAAGAAGAGAAGGGTGTTTTATTGGCAATTCTGCTACACGATATTGGACATGGTCCTTTTTCACATTCACTTGAAAATTCGATATTCATAGGTGTAAGCCATGAAGATATTTCAAGCATGTTGATGCATCAAATAAACAAGAAAATGGACGGAGGATTGGACTTGGCAATTCAAATATTCGAAGACAAATATTCCCGAAAATTCTTTCATCAATTGGTTAGCAGTCAACTAGATATGGACCGATTAGACTACCTGAGAAGGGATAGTTTTTATACCGGAGTATCAGAAGGAATGGTAGGTATTGAGCGAATCATTCAGATGTTAAATGTGAAAGAAGATCAATTAATTGTGGATCAAAAAGGGATTTATTCTGTAGAGAAATTTTTGATGGCTCGAAGGTTTATGTACTGGCAAGTTTATTTACATAAGACATCTCTGGCGTCAGATAAACTCATGCTGAATATTCTGA
>JABDQY010000291.1 GCA_013042025.1 Bacteroidia bacterium | reverse complement strand
CATCTACCATTGCTAGCAAACTGGTAGGGCAAAGAATAACCCGCATTCCTCGTTGGAAACAACTTCCTGCAAACGCTCCCATATCACATATTATTCCACCTCCCAAGCAAAGCAAGATAGTATTCCGGTGAGCATTATGCTCAGCTAGCTTTTTCCAGATATATTCACAACTGTTTAAGTTCTTATATCCTTCTCCATAAGGAACAATAAAATGAGGTAATTCAATTTGCAGAAGAGGATAACATAACTCCAAGGTGTGCTTATCTGCAAGCACAATAATATTGCTGCTATTCTGTGCAACAAAGTTTCGCAAGTTGGTAATTCCGTATTCCAAAGGAACAAAGTTAAAGTTTGCGATGAAACTTGATAGGATGTTTTTTGTTAATCGAATCTATGAATAAAGATTTCTACAGAGTGAACGTACTGTTCAGGTAAATCGAAATAAAAATCAACTTCTTCTCCAGGGTAGAAAAAGGCATCCACCCAGAAATAATCATAGTCTATCAAATATCCAAAACGGTCAAACATTCGGACTTCCAATTGAACTGCCTCAATATAGGTTTCTCCGTCGTTGATAATTTCACCTTCGATTAAAGTACCATATCTGTCTGAGTAGTATTCATAAAATACATCTGCATCCGTTATTGGATCATAAGGGACAACCTGCTCTTGCACGCAACCACTTAAAGTTGCAATTGCTAAGCTAAGATATAGGACCATTTTCTTCATCAGTTCTGTTCTTTTTTTAATACAAAGTTGCCGTTATGCTCTTCGGCTAATAAGCCACTTTGTTAGAAAGTATATAGTTATTGCTATCATCTATGTACAATAATTCAATTATTGAGCCAAACTCAAAATATTTTGGACCTTTACTAAATTAATAACCCAATTTTGCATACTAAGGTGTTTATTTGAAAACCGAAATGAGGCAAATTATTTTGATACTATTGACTTTAAGTCTTGCGGTTGGGGTTTATTTCTATTTCAACACCAACAACTATCAAAAAACTGAAGTGTCAATTAATGACTTTTCAGTTAAAGACATAAGCTCTATAACTAAAATTAAGATGGGCAACAGAGATGGAGAAAATGTTGTTCTTACTAAAAAAGGTGACATGTGGATGGTCAACGATGAATATCCTGCGTTTCAGCCAAACATGGATATTCTTCTTAATACCACCCTTACCAAAATAAAGATTAAAGGACCTGTACCTAAATCTGCAAAGGATAATGTTATTCGCACATTGATTTCAAAATCAATTCATGTTCAATTATACGAAGACGATGATATAGTAAAAAGTTATTATGTTGGCGGAGGAAATCCAACTCAAACAGGCACTTATCTTCATATTGAAGGTGCAAGCACACCTTTTATTGGTTACATCCCAGGATTTACAGGATTGTTATATCCAAAGTATAGTTGCGATCCTAAAGAATGGTTTAACAAAACAATTTTTGATTTTACAGCAGATGAAATTAATCAGATATCAGTTAAGAATAACGAAGACCCTAGCGAATCATTTGTGTTAACGAGAAACAAAGACAAATATGAAATATCTCCGTCTTTACCAGGGTTCTCGCAAGTAGCTGCCAAAAGCTATTTTTCGCTGTTTAAGTTCAAGAATTTTGAGGGATATGCAGATTATATCAATCAAGACATTAAAGACTCTATAAAAAAGCAAATCCCTTATTTAGAGATTGAGCTATCTGCTCAAGGGGAAAAACAAAAGTTGAATGTATTTCGAAAAGGACAATACCTAGATGGTAATACTTTAGTAGATAAATCCGGCGACGAAATTGTAACAGACGTGCATCGATACTTTGCCAGTTTTGGAGACTTCAAGTACCTGGTAACCATTCAAGATTATACATTCGGCAAGATCCTAATTCCGAGAAGTTACTTCAGGGAATAGGCTTAGAAGCTGTAAGTACTTTTCACATTCCTCCATTTGTCGATTACCTTAGCCATATCGTGAGGTAAATCGCTATCAAATTGCATCCATTTGCCCGTTGTTGGATGTTCAAAACCAAGTGATTTAGCATGCAAACCTTGACGAGGCATAATGGAAAAACAGTTCTCAACAAAGTGCTTGTATTTGCTAAAAACAACACCTTTCAAAATCCGATTTCCACCATAAAACTCATCATTAAACAAAGGATGCCCCATGTGCTTCATGTGCACTCTAATTTGATGTGTCCTTCCTGTTTCAAGGTTACATTGAACCAAGCTAGTATATGTGAAATCTTCTAGAACTTTGTAATGTGTAACAGCCCATTTCCCTTTCTCTTCATCCATATAAGTCACAAATTTCTTTCGGTTATAAATATCCCTTCCAATAAATGTACTAATGGTACCCTCAGGTTGTTCAACACTTCCCCAAACCAATGCATTATAAGTACGTTCAATTGTGTGATCTTGAAACTGCTTTGAAAGATGAGTCATAGCCTCATCATTTTTAGCTATTACAAGTAATCCCGAAGTATCTTTGTCAATGCGGTGAACTAACCATGGTCTTTTGCCTTTGCTATCTACTTCAACTCCAAAGTGAAAGGCCAATGCATTCAGCAAAGTGCCGTCGGAATTTCCAAATCCAGGATGTACAACCATTCCAGGTTCTTTATTGATAATCATTAAATCATCATCTTCAAATACAATGTTAATTGGAATATCTTGAGGGATAATTAGTAACTCATTAGGCTCTTTATCTACCATAACATCAATGGAGTCGCCTGGTTTTACTTTGTAGCTAGCCTTAATACTCTTGCCATTAACTTTTACTTGATTGGCATCTATTGCTTCACGAAGTTTATTTCGGGTTGCCTTTTCTATGCGATTAACCAAAAATTTATCTATCCTTAATGGTTCTTGTCCCTCGTCTGCAATAAAACTGTAACGTAGAAATAATTCTTCTTTTAAATTCTCTTCAGAACTGGACATAATTGTATAATGATTATATAATGGATGTAGTATATCCGTTTATCTTTGCTGCTACAAAGGTATTAAGAATTAAAATGATAACACACGAATCTTCATTAGAAAACTTCACAGAGCAGTTTGACTATGTTTTAAATAACTACGCACCTCATAGTTTGAGTGTAAGTAACTTTGACAATATTGTTCTAGGTGGACTTGGTGGAAGTGGTATAGGAGCAATTATTGCTAAAAACTGGTTTTTTGATAAATGTCCTATTCCTATTGAATCAATTGCGGATTACCATTTGCCAAAATTTACCAACGATAAAACATTGGTGGTATTGAATTCTTATTCTGGAAATACAGAGGAAACTATTCAGATGTTTGACGATGCAAAAAATGCTGGTGCTCACATTATTGTAATTACCTCTGGTGGAAAGTTATTGGAACTTGCGAAGGGAAATGAGCTTTTTACAATATTACTTCCTACGGGCTACCAACCAAGAATGACCATAGGCTTAGGTCTTAGCTTCTTATCGCTCATAATAGGCGAATTGATTGGTGAAGATTTGCTTCCTGAAATTAAACGGATAAAAGAAGGATTTGAGGAAAACAGTGAGCGTCAAAAAGAAAGTGGTGAGAGCATATTTGAATTCTTTAAAGGAAACCTAAAGAATAAATTTGTAATTGTGGCTGATCGTCAGTTTGCACCAATAGCTACTCGTTTTACGCAACAGCTTAATGAAAATTCAAAACTTGAAGGTTTTGTAAATGTACTTCCAGAATCAAATCATAATGTAATTGAGAGTTATACAGACCGATTACATACAAACTTCATCATGTTGTATTCAACCGAAAACGAACGAGTTACTGCACGTTTTGATTTTCTCATATCACATCTAGAGTTAGAAAACAATAAGGTATTACCAATGCAAATTCCAGAATACAGCCTTTACTCCATCTTCGATGTGATTTATCGATTGGATTGGGTGAGTGTATTTTTTGCAAATGAACTGGGATCAAATCTTATGGAAGTTCCAATTATCATGAACCTAAAAGGGTATTTGAGTATGCTAGAAATTGTACACTCAGACGAAGAAGAATAATCTTAAATAAATCAATAAAAAAAGGTCAATTGCACTGCAATTGACCTTTTTTTATGTCATTATATAACTAGGTTATATTATTTTTTAAATCGTTTTAAATAGTCCACAACAATTGGAGTTGCAATACAAACCGAAGAGTATGTACCAACTGCGACACCAATAAGCAATGCAAACGTAAATCCTTTAAGACCCTCTCCTCCAAAAATAAATAGTATTAAGATTACTAATAATGTTGTTAATGAAGTAATTAATGTTCTACTTAAGGTTGTATTAATCGCTCTATTGATTACTGGAACAATGTCCTTCTCATGCTTATTCAATCCTAAGAATTCACGAACCCTATCAAATACTACCACGGTATCGTTAATCGAATAACCCACAACAGTAAGAATTGCAGCAATAAAGGCTTGGTCAATTGACAATTCAAATGGAACAATCCCCCATAAAATTGAGTAGAGTGAGAACACAATTAAAACATCATGGAAGATAGCCGTGGTTGCACCCAAACTAAATCCAACGGTTCTAAATCGAGCGAAGATGTAAAGGAACATTCCAATAATTGCCAAGGCAATTGCCCATGTAGATCTTACGGCGATGTCTTTCGCAATAGTAGGTCCAACCTTACTGCTTGATAAAATATTGTCCTCAGATACTTTAAACTTAGATAATGCTCCAACAACTGCCTCAGTAACTTGTTTTGCTGCCGAGCTATCATTACTGGTTATCATATATGAAGTAGTAATTTTATACTGACCATTGTCTCCGTATGTTTTCACTTCATTATTTGCTTTTTCAATCGATTCGTTCAATGCTGTTCTAATTTCTGTAGCATTTGAGTTATCTACATTAACAACATAACTCCAACCACCTTTAAAGTCAACACCTAAAGACAATCCTTTAGTAGATAATGAAACAATTCCCGCTAGTATAATCACAGCAGAAACCATATAGAATATTTTTCTCTTTCCTATAAAGTCCCAATCAATTAGATTTAGTCTCTCTCCTATTTTCTTAGAGAATTTAGAATAGAATGAAGTTTCATTTCCTTTAGAAATATCTCTGTCAATAAACAATCTCGTTAAAAAGATAGAAGTAAATAAAGAAGACATAATACCGATAACAAGTATTACAGCAAATCCCATTACTGGACCTTTACCTAGAACCCAAAGAATAACCCCTGCAATTACAGTTGTAATATTCGCATCAATAATTGATGAATAAGCTCCTGAATAACCATCTTTAATTGCAGCTTTAAACGACTTTCCTCCTTGAAGCTCCTCACGAACTCTTTCGAAGATAAGTACGTTCGCATCCACGGCCATACCAATTGTAAGTACCAATCCTGCCATACCCGGTAAGGTTAGAGCAGCATGCAAACCTGCAAGTACACCTATAATGAACACAAGGTTTGCAAGCAATGCTATATCTGCATAAAGACCAGCTTTACCATAATAAAGAACCATGAAAATAATTACCAATAGGAAACCTACGGCAAGTGAAACGATACCCGCACGGATAGCTTTTGCTCCAAGTGTAGGACCAACAGTTGTTTCTCCTGCAATTCTTGCCGGAGCTGGAAGCTTACCTGCTTTAAGAATATTAGATAAATCCATCGCTTCTGTTTGATCAAATCCACCTGTAATAACAGAACTTCCGTTTGGAATTTCTCCTTGAACAGTAGGAGCACTATATACTTGATCATCCAATACAACAGCTACACACTCTTTCGGTGATTTACTTGATGCATCAGCAGTAATTCTTCTCCAAGCAGTTGTACCTTCTTGATTCATTGTCATGCTTACAGCTAGTTGGAAATTATCTTGACGAGAAGGACGAGCATCAGTAATCACGTCTCCTGCTAAAGCAGGATTTCCATCTCTATCTGATTTCAATGCGTAAATTGCATAGAAGTCTTTGTTTTCAATTTGAACTGGTTTAAATCCAAACTTGAATTTTAAGTTTGTAGGTAAAGATGCAACAACATCTTTTCTTTTAAAGTACGCTTTTAACGTATCAACATCTTTAGATTCGATATATCCTATCTCTGCAGAAGTTGCCCAGTTCTTACCTTCATTAGCTACATTTGGAATAAGCTTGGAAAGTACTGGATTTTCAGCTTGAATTTGTTCATTTGATTTAGCAGCAGAATCATTAAGCGTTGTATCGTTTCCGCCGGATAACGAACCTTGATCATTCAAACTTCCTAATTGATTTGCTGTATCAACAGCTGCATCGTTATCACTTGATGCAGTAAGACTAGAATCCAACTGACCACTCAACGCTTGTTCACCGTATATAATCTTATTTACTTGTTCTAGGTATTCATAGCCTTTAAAATTTGTAAAGACATTCCAAAATTCAAGTTTTGCAGAACTTTGAAGAATATCTCTTACCCTTTGTGGGTCATCAACACCTGGAAGTTCCACTAATATTCTGCCGTTATCTAAACGCTGCACGTTTGGTTGAGCAACTCCAAACTTATCAATACGAGTACTGATAATTTCAAACGCTCTTCCTACAGCACTTTCAATTTCTCTTTTTAAATATTCATATACTTCCTCATTTGACGAAGTATGACCATTTGGCAACTCGTTTTCTAGACCTCTTGTATAAAAAATAGAAGCTAATCTTCCTTGAGGAGCTATCGCATCATATTCTCTTTGAAATGCATCAACAAAGTTTTCTTGTCCTAAAAATTTCTTCTGTGCTGCATCAAAAGCTGCTTTAAACGCTTGATCTTCAGTTTTACCTGCCATTGCTTTTAGCACTTCAGGAGTCTGAACTTCTAATGTTACGTTCATCCCACCTTGTAAATCAAGTCCAAGATTTAACTCATTTTCTTTACATTTCTCGTAGGTAAAACCTAGAAGAGGATAAACTTCCTCATTCTGCATAGAGTCGAGGTATGTTTTTTCATATGCTTTAGCTTCTGGGGTTTTTTCACCATAAAGTTTCTCAGCTTTAGCTAACGCCTTCTTCTCAACAGAATTGGTTATTCCTGTAAATGACAATTGGTACGCACTTGCCAAAATCAACAAAATAGTTATTGCTTGGATAAATCCTTTATTGTTCATTATCTATATATTGGGTTTAATAATTGCAAAAATTTCAAAGGCTGCAAAAGTAAATTTAATCGACTAACTAAGCAATTAATATTTAAGGCTTTATAAAATGAATTTAATTGAGTTTAGAGGATTGATTATTTGTTGGTTAGAACCTCACGAAATTTCGAGCTTATTTTTTCATAACAGCTATCAAAATTTGTATTGTTAGATATAACATAATCTGCATTAGGTTTATGAGGTTTTAGGAATTCTTGATATGCTGGCAATACATGATTTTCCCATTGATACATCACTTCTTCATGCGTCATACCTCGTTCTTCCTTATCTCGATTTAATCTTCTTTTAAGTGTAACGGAATCATCTGCATCAATATATAACCTATAATCATACATTTTATTCAAGCTCTTGTCTGCAAATACAAAAAGGCCCTCTAATAGAATAATTGGAGCTGGTTTATAGATCAACTGTTTCGGAAATACATCAGGATTGTTAAATGTATATTCAACTATTTTAACAACATCACCTCGAATCAACTTTCGTAAATCTCGTCTTATTCTGCTAAAATCTATTCCATCCGGATGATCAAAATTTACTTTCCCGTTGGAATCTCGAACTTGCTCCGACAATCCCTTGTAATAGTGATCTTGCGAAATCACACAAATCTGATTCTCTCCAAATTCTTCACTCAGTTTTCGAATAAACGTAGTTTTCCCCGAAGCACTTCCGCCTGCTAATCCAACAAAAAATGACTCTGACATTCCCACAGTGCAAATTTACAACTTAATGCATTACAATATTGAGTTAAACCTGCTATTCACCCGCTTCAATCATGTCC
>JABDQY010000286.1 GCA_013042025.1 Bacteroidia bacterium | reverse complement strand
GCCCTACTAATAACAACATCAGCGGCTGCATATGCTTTATCCATTTCTTTTATGAAAGTAGTCCGTGTACCCCAATCAAAATTCCCGGGATCACCTGTATAGTTTTTCCCTGTTTGCCATAGCAGCTGGATGTTGTTTTGAGTAAACAAGGCTAAGTTTTCTTCTATTGCCTCATTAATTGTTCTTGCACCCAAACTGCCACCAACAATAAGAACTGTTGGTTTACTCTTTTGTAATTGAAAGTGCTCTCTCGCTTCTTCTTTGCTTATTGAACTTGTTAAAATATCTTGACGGATTGGATTTCCCGTTATTACGATTTTTTCCTTTGGAAAAAATCGTTCCATCCCATCGTAGGCTACACAAATTTTAGAAGCGGTAGATTTTAAGAGTTTGTTTGTTATTCCTGGAAACGAATTCTGTTCTTGAAGAAATACAGGAACACCCATTTTACTTGCAGCATAGTTAAGAGGACCACTAGCATAACCACCAACTCCAACTGTAAAGTCGGGTTTAAACTTTTTAATAATCTTACGTGAATTCCAAAGACTTGAAATTAATTTAAAAGGAAGACTCAGGTTCTTTAATGTTATTCTCCTTTGAAGTCCTGAAATCCATAATCCATGTATTTTGTATCCCGCCAGTGGAACCTTTTCCATTTCCATCCTACCAGAAGCTCCAACAAATTCTATCTCACTCTCTGGATACTTACTTTTAATTTCGTTTGCTATTGCTATAGCAGGAAAAATATGACCTCCTGTTCCTCCACCTGATATAAGTACTCTATATTTATTTGGCATCTTCTCGTTCTTGATGTATTGTTCTGCTTGCACTCAAAATAATTCCGAATGCAATACTGGTAAATAAAATGGAAGTTCCCCCACGACTCACAATAGGTAATGCTAATCCTGTAACAGGAAGAATATTTACCGCTACTCCCATATTAATAAAAGCTTGAACCACTAAACTAAATGCCAGTCCAATGGACATTAAAGCCGCAAGTGAATTCTCAGTTTTTAAAACAATCCTAAATGTTCTATAGAGCAGTAGTAGATATAAAATAATCAGTGCTAACCCGCCTAATATTGAACCATACTCTTCAATAATTATGGCATAAATAAAATCTGCGAATGGTGAAGGCAGAATATTTTTTTGTCGACTATTTCCTGGGCCTTCTCCCACAAAACCACCTCTAGCTACTGCAATCTTTGCTTGATTACTTTGAAAGTTGCTTCCATCATTACCTTCTTCAATAAAGGTTTCTATTCGTGATTTCATTGTAGCAATTCTTCCAAACTCTACATCTGTATTCCATACGTAGGCAAATAGACCACCAAAAACCAACACGCCTATTCCTACTAAAACTCCTAGTTGTTTTAATGGAATTCTACCAATAAATAACACCAACATACTTGTTACAAACAGAACGGCAGATGTTGAAAAATCTTCAGGAAAAATTAGAACACAGATTAACAAAATGATCCCAAGGATTGGAATCAAAGTCTTTTTAAAATTATGTACTTCTCCTTGCCTCTTTGCCATAAAACGTGCTACATAAATTATTAGTGCTACTTTGGCAAAATCAGATGTTTGTACGGTTAAACCAATGCCTGGAAGAGCTACCCAACGTGTAGCATCATTTATTGTAACCCCAAAAAGCATCGTATAAACAAGCAGCGGAATTGAAATCCACAGCATAATCTGACTGATTCTAGAGAAGTATTGGATATTAACCATATGCGTCAGCCACATGGTAAACAACCCAAAAATCAACAAAGCAACATGCTTAATTAAATAATACTCCGTATTTCCACTTCGCTCAACATATGCAAGCGTTCCTGTAGAAGAATACACTGCAAGGATTCCGTATACGGAAAGTATAAATACAATAAACCAGATTACTGGATCACCTTTGAGATATTTACTTAAGATGTCTCTCACTTTTACAGCTGTCTAACAGCTCTTTTGAACTGATTACCTCTATCTTGATAGTTTTCAAATAAATCGAAACTCGCACACGCAGGAGATAACAATACTGTTTCGCCATTCTCGCCTAAACCGTAAGCAAGTTCAACTGCTTCTTCAGCATTGCTTGCGTTAATCATCATATCTACATCCTTTCGAAATGCTTGATGAAGTTTCATATTATTTACTCCAAGGCAAATAATAATTCGCACTTTACTTTTTACGAGTGGAAGTAATGATTCATAATCATTGCCTTTGTCTACACCACCTGCAATCCAAATTATTGGTTTTTCTACACTCTCTAGAGCGTACCAAGCTGCATTCACATTGGTTGCTTTGCTGTCATTAATAAAGCTTATTCCTTTCACTTTAGAAACGTACTCTAATCTGTGCTCCACATTTTTAAAATCAGAAAGACTTTCTCTAATCGTTTCTTTTCTGATTAGAAGTGAATTTGCAATGATAGCAGCAGCCATTGAGTTGTAGGTGTTGTGCTTTCCAGCAATAGTTAATTGGTTAATTGACATAATAAATTCTGTTTTTGGTTTTTTTAAGCTTATGTTGATTTTATCTTCACTCACCCATGCCCCTTCGTTATACGCATTATTCGAATGTGTAAAAGGAACTTGTTGAGCTGTAGTTGTATGATTTTCTAGGTACTTTGTAATTTCTTGATCATCAGCACAGTAGATGAACTTTTGATCTTCAGTTTGATTCTGATTTATTCTGAACTTTGATTCGATGTATTTTTCTAAAGAACCGTAGCGATCTAAATGATCTGGACTAATGTTGAGTAGAACAGCATAGTCCAATACGACGGTATGCATGCCGTCGAGTTGATAGCTGCTTAATTCTAAAACGTAGTAATCGTGTTGCTTTTCTGCTACTTGCTTAGCAAAACTGTATCCTACGTTTCCAGCAAGACCCACATTTAAGCCTGCTTTTTTTAGGATATGATGTGTGAGCAGAGTAGTGGTAGTTTTACCATTTGTACCAGTAATTCCAATTAGGGTAGCATCGGTATATGAGCTTGCAAATTCAATCTCTCCTATTACCGAAATATTTGCTTCTCGAGCTTGAACTAAAAGGGGTATAGTATCAGCAATTCCAGGACTTTTAATTATCAGCTCCGAGCTTAGTATTTTTTGAGAATCGTGACCACCTTGTTCAAATGAAATTTCATATTCCTTTAATTCAGCTTGGTAATGCTCTTTAATTGTGCCATAGTCTGACACCCAAACATCAAAGCCTTGTTTCTTCGCTAAAATTGCAGATCCAACTCCGCTTTCTCCAGCACCTAATATGGAAATTAGATTTGCCAATTATCTTAGTTTGAATGTTACGATGGTTAGAATGGCTAGCATTATGCCTACAATCCAAAATCGAGTTACAATTTTTGGCTCGGCGTATCCTAGTTTTTGATAGTGATGATGAAGTGGAGACATTTTAAAAATTCGTCTTCCTTCACCATACTTTTTCCTTGTGTATTTGAAATAACTTACTTGCAGAACTACACTTAAGTTCTCTATTAAGAAGATTCCACACAGAATTGGTAAAACCAATTCTTTTCGAATCATTAATGCCAACACAGCAATTACACCCCCAAGTGCCAAGCTTCCTGTATCTCCCATAAAGACTTGTGCAGGAAAACTATTGTACCATAGAAACCCAATACATGCTCCAGTAAATGCAGCTGCGAATATTACAAGCTCACCTTGGTTAGGAATAAACATAATATTCAGGTAATCAGAGAATATGAGGTTACCGCTAATAAATGCCAAAGCTGCCAATGTTATTCCAATAATGGCGGAGCTTCCTGCGGCTAATCCATCTATTCCGTCGGTCAAATTAGCTCCATTAGAAACAGCTGTTATTACAAAAATGGCAACAAACATGAACACAATCCAAACCCATTTATTCGCACCTTCATCATCCATCCAAAACAATAACTTTGAATAATCTATCTCATGTGCCTTAAAAAATGGTATGGTAGTGGTTGTACTCTTTACATCTTTGAAATACATCAACTGACCATTAATCTCTTTTACTTCCACGCCTGCTGGAGCTTCACTTGCACTGCTTATTTTAAACTGCTCTCGTACAACTACATTATCATTAAAATGAAGAACTAAGGCTACAATTACTCCAAGTCCTACCTGGCCAATTACTTTAAACTTCCCAGCTAATCCTGACTTGTCTTTCTTATATATCTTTATGTAGTCATCTATGAAACCAATTACACCTAACCAGATGGTACTAAAAATCATTAGCAAGACATATACATTATCTAATCTCGCAAACAATAACGTTGGAATTAGAATTGCTGCTAGAATGATTAGCCCACCCATTGTTGGCGTACCTTTCTTTGCATTTTCACCATCCAAACCAAGCTGTCTGATTGTTTCAGCAGCTTGCCTATTCCTGAGCATCTCAATTAGCCTTTTACCGAATAATAATGAAATAATTAACGACAAAATCACTGCCATTGAAGCTCTAAAAGAGATGTATTGAAACACTCCTGCTCCAGGCAAATTGTATATTTCATCGAGGTATTTAAATAAGTGATAAAACATTAGTTTTTAATTAGTTTGAGGTTCTTGATTAATATTTCTTTATCGTCAAAAGGATGTTTAACTCCCTTAATTTCTTGATACGTCTCATGTCCTTTTCCGGCAACAAGAATTACATCACCAGGACTACTTAAACTGATTGCAGTTTTTATTGCTTCTTCTCTATTACTGATTTGCAACACTTTCTTGAAATTGCTGGGTTCTACACCTACCATCATTTCCTTTATGATTGTATTTGGATCTTCAGATCTAGGATTATCTGAAGTAAGAATCACTTTGGTTGAAGCTTCGCAGGCGATACGAGCCATTACCGGACGCTTTTCACGATCTCTATCACCTCCACAACCAACTACACTGATTAGCTGCTCATTCTTCGTGCGAATAGCGTTAATTGTATCTAGCACATTTTGCAATGCATCAGGTGTATGAGCATAATCTACTATTGCCGTTATTCCTGCCTCCTTAATGTTTTGGAACCTTCCATCAACACTATTAATTGCACTTAAAGCAGTGACTATTTCAAGGTGTTCTTTACCTAGCAGAAACGCTGTTGCATAAACTGCTAAGACATTATATGCATTAAAGTTTCCAACCAATCTCAACCATACTTCCGACTCTCTAATGTTCAATAACATTCCATCGAAATCGCTTTCTATAACCCGTGTTTTAAAATCACTAACCGACTTTAGACTGTAGCTGTATCTCGTTGCTTTTGTATTCTGCAACATCGTTGCACCGTTTTTATCATCTTTATTTACTAAGGCAAATGCCGATGAACTCAAGTTGTCAAATAAGCGTTTCTTGGTGTAGAGGTATTCTTTAAAATCGGTATGATAGTCTAAATGATCATGAGTGATATTCGTAAAAATTGCTCCATTAAAATCTAAACCTGATACTCTGTTTTGATGCAACGCATGAGAGCTTACTTCCATAAATGCATATTCACAACCTGACTCCACCATTTCAGCTAAAAGCTCGTTGATTCGCACGCTATTTGGAGTGGTATGGGTAGAAACAGTATCAACACCATTGATAGAATACCTAATTGTTGAGAGCAACCCACAACTGTATTTTAAATTCATAAAACACTCGTAAAGCATAGTTGCTATCGATGTTTTACCATTTGTTCCAGTAACTCCTATCAATTGAAGATTTTGAGATGGGAAATCATAAAAAGCAGAAGCAAGTTTGCCTAAATCTTCAGAAGCATCTTCAACTTTTATATAACAAATACCTTCTTGAGGATTGGTTATCTCTTCGCACAACACCGCTGTTGCTCCAAGCTCAACAGCTTTATCAATATAGAGGTGACCATCGGTCGTCGCTCCTCGCGTTGCTGCAAATAGAAAACGAGACTTAATTTCACGAGAATCAAGTGACATACCTTCTATTGCTTGGTTAGGTTCACCAACAATTTCGAGTGGATTAACAACTTCTAATATGTCGTTTAGATTTTTCAATTTAATCGGATATAAACTGTTCGGTTTGACTCTACTTTTATTCCTGGATTAGGACTTTGTTCTACTACTCTCCCATATCCAGTAATTTTTGGTTTTAAGCCTCTTAACTCTAATAAGTATATTGCATCCTTAGCTCCTAGACCCATTACATCTGGCATCTTCCCCTCAGAATTATTCTTAGGTGAAGCATTCTTAGTCTCTGTATTAATCTGCACGATTTCAGAACTAACTTCTTCCGAAAGAACTAATCCCGTTACTTTATTTATCTCCTTAAAATCTGAATAATATCCTGCAGTGTACACAGGAAGATGACCCTTATTATCCTCGTTTATCTCTTGCTTAACATTGATAGTGTAAATCTTTTCAGCAATTTCTGTAAACACAGGAGCTGCAACTGCCGAAGCATAAAAAACTCCATTCCTTGGCTCATTTATCATTACATAAATGCTATATACAGGCTTATCCGCTGGGAAATGACCGATAAAACTTGCATTGTATTTCTTTGAAGTTTGATACTGCCCTTTGGTTGAAATCTGAGCGGTTCCTGTTTTACCAGCAAGAGGTAATACTTTGGATTGCACTTTTCTTGCCGACCCTTTTTCAAACACAGCCGCTGTAAGTAGCTTTATATAGTCAGATGTTTCTTGAGAACAAACACGTTTTGATTCAGACATTTCGTCAAAATCTCTAATTACTAAACCTGCATCTGTTACTTTCTCAACAATGCGGGGTTTAACCATTTCACCATTATTAATTATTCCATTATACGCTGTAAGCAATTGAAGTGGCGTGTGCAAGTTTTCGTAACCGATGGCTAACCATGGAAGCGTAAGCTGAGACCAACTATTTGATGCCGGATGATTAAGTACTGGATTAGGCTCACCTTTAATTTCTATTCCTGTAGGTTTGTCTAAATCTAATTTCTTAAGATAGGATATGTACTTATTTGGAGCACTTGAATAGTTATCAAAAATGAGCGATGAAAATGCTACATTACTTGATCTAGCAAATGCATCTATAAAACTTGCTTTCTTAAATCTTCCTTGATCAGAATCTCGCATTGGCTTTCCGAAATACTCACGGAATCCATTCATCAAATTAACAGTATCACTAGGCTTCACAAGATTATCTTCGAATGCAGCCATTGCAGAAAACACTTTCCACACACTTCCAGGTTCGTAACTTTCCCCTATAGCATAATTGTATTGCTCTAGATACTTTCCTTCGCCCATATTTTTAAGGTTAGAAATTGCCTTTATTTTCCCTGTAGCTACTTCCATTACAATTACACTACCATGCATTGCATTGTGCTTGTCGATTGCTGCAGATAGTGATCGCTGTGCTATCTCCTGAAAATCAATATTTAGAGTAGTATGTACATCTCTTCCGTTCTGAGGTTCGATTAAGTTTTCATCGTTGATTGGGCGATAACCTCCAGATATTCTCTGAACTAATCTCTCTCCTTTAACACCTCCTAAATCGTTCTCGTAACTTCTTTCTAATCCTACTCCCGGATTATCTTTCGTTCTATAACCTATCGTTCTAAAAGCAAGTTGACCAGCTGGTTTTACTCGCTTTGTTGTCAACTCAGAAACAAATCCACCTCTATATCGCCCTTTATTAAAAATAGGCATTGCTCTCAGTATTTTTTGCTCTGTATAATTAACTCGTCGACGAATTAATTTATATCGGTTTCCATCGGCCCGTGCTTTTTTAAGCATGGTTCTGTAATACGACTCGGTATTCTCGGGATACATCTGTTCAAGTGAAGCAGCTAAGACATTCACATATTTCCTAAATGTATCTTCCTTACATACAGTCGCATCCCATCTAATCTGATAAATAGGCATTGACGTAGCGAGTAGGCTTCCATCATCAGAGTAAATATTGCCTCTTGCAGGAGATATGTCTTGACGTTTTATAGTTATGCTATCTGATTGACTAAGCAATTCTGGTCCTTGAATCAATTGTATTTTGAACATCTGGACCGAAATCCAAACTGCAAAGAGCACAACAGCAACCATGCAAAAGACAACACGCCACATTATGCTTTTTTTCACATTAGTCATCGGTTGGCTTTTTAATTACTTTAACTGCTCTATTTGGCTCCTTCACTCCACGACTCGCTAACCGTTCTTCAAGATTTGCTCGAGAACGATTTTTCATTATCTCAGATTTAAGCGTGATATTCTCCGCTCTCAATTCCACTAAGTTCTTTTTAGTACTTTCTATATCGCGAACAATGTTGTCTGTTCTATGAACTAGGTAGATATAAAGCAAAGCCAATCCACATAGAAAAAGAAGGTAGTAAACCCACTCTGCTGTAATTACAAATTCCGAAGTGGTTACTTGTTTCTTATCTTTAGCCATTACAACTTCTCAGCAATCCTTAGTTTAGCACTACGAGCTCTCGAATTCAGCTCTAATTCTTCCTCAGATGCAACAACAGGTTTCCTAGTTATTGCTTTAAATATTTTTGGCAATTGCCCGAATTGATCTTCTTGACGTTCACCTTGTACGTTTCCAGTTTGTATTAGGTTCTTTACTACCCTGTCTTCCAAGGAATGATAAGACATCACTACCAATCTACCACCTTGCTTAAGCAAATCCCTAGATTGCTCTAACATCATTTCAAGCGTCTGCATCTCTTGATTTACCTCGATGCGTATCGCTTGGTACACTTGAGCGAGTTGCTTATTCCTTGTTTTTGGATTTAAGAATTTCTCTAACGACTCCTCTAAATCATCTGAAGTAGTAAGCTCCTTTACTTTTCTATACGAACAAATGGCATTCGCCATTGGCGAAGCCTTATCCAATTCACCATAACTTCTAAATACCTTAGCTAACCTTGGCTGCTCGTATGTGTTTAAAACCTCCTTTGCAGAAAGTTCCATTTCCGTATTCATACGCATATCCAATTCAGATCCTTTAAATCGAAAAGAAAATCCGCGTTCCTCTGCATTTAAGTGGTGAGAGCTAACTCCTAAGTCAGCAAGAATCCCATCCACCTCCGAAATTTTGTAATACGAACAGAAGTTTTGCAGGTATTTAAAATTAGCTTGACAGAAATGCAACCTGGGGTCATCAATTCTATTTTTTACAGCATCTGCATCTTGATCAAACACCAGCAAAGTGCCATTATCTCCAAGAGCATTTAAGATAGCTCTCGAATGACCACCGCCTCCATATGTTACATCTACATAAACTCCGTCTCTCTTAATTGCCAGCCCTTCAATGCATTCGTTCAACATAACAGGGATATGGTAATTACTCATCATCGCCTCCATTCTCTTGCGGACCACCCATTACGTCTTCTGCTAAATCTGCAAAGTCATCTGCATCAACATCCATCATCTCTTCATACAGACGTTTACTCCAAATCTCTATTCTGTTTCCATACGCATAGAAAACAGCTTCGTTTTTTATTTCAGCATACTCACACAATTTTTTTGGAATGAGCATACGAGATGAGTTATCCAATTGAATTTCAGTAGCACCATTACTAAACTGTCGAATAAATAACCGATGCTTCTTATTGAAATGATTAAGCGACGAAAGCCCATTTAACTCACCGTCCCAATCTTTTCGAGTGTACAGTGTCAGGCATTTCTCAAAACCGCGATTCACCACTAGTTTACTGACAGCGTCCTTCGGCAATTGCTTCTTTAAACCAGCAGGCAAAACAACCCTGCCTTTATCGTCTAATTTGGCTTCAAACTCTCCTATGTATAACGGCTTCGACAATAGCTTTTTATTTCAATGCTGTAAAAGTAAAATTAAATCCCCCACTTTATCCCACTCTCTCCCACTTTTTTGCATATTTAATCCACATAGTCTGTTAATTAGCTGATTTAAAGGCTATTATGTTGTGGTATGAATTCCCGTAAAATTGAAATTTTAGCGTTTATTGACGGATAAATAGGACCGATTTTGATATATAGGGGAGAATGTGGGATAATTTGTATGCTATTGTTAAAACGATTTCCCTCGAACAATTTTACAGCAATAAATACCTTGTGTTTTCATTGTTAAATTAGGATAAAAATGAAAAAGGCGACAAAAAAAAGGCGACCCACAATTGTGGGTCGCCTTTAAAAAAGATTGTTTACTTTAAACTATCCTACATCCTCCGAAGAGTTGTCTGCTGGTTTATTATCGCTGTTGCGATTATCGTTTCGGTTTCTATTGTCGTTTCTGTTGCGGTTGTCGCGACGATCCCCTCCTCTATTATCTCTTCCTCCTCTGTTGTCTCTACCTCTTCCGCCACCACGGTTATCTCTTCCACCTCTATTGTCTCTACCTCTATTATCCCTTCTCTCTCTTGGTGGTCTCTCTACATAACCTTCCGGTTTTTCAAGCAACACTTTACGAGACAATCGAAGTTTACCACTTCTTTCATCAAACTCAATTAGTTTCACTTTCACTTCTTCTCCATCTTCAAAAACATCGTCCATAGACTCAAGTCTTTCCCAACTGATTTCAGAAATGTGAAGCAATCCTTCTTTGCCTGGAAGTATTTCTACGAAGGCTCCAAAATCAACAACTGATTTCACTTTACCTACATACTCGGTACCAACTTCAGGATCCGTGATGATTCCTGTAATCCATTCTTTTGCTTTCTCAATTGGCTCACTACCAATTCCTGAAATTTCAACAACACCAGTATCGCCTTCTTCCTCAATAGTAACAATAGCACCTGTTTCTGCTTGAATTTCTTGAATAACTTTTCCTCCAGAACCAATACATGCACCAATTTTGTCTTTTGGTATAATCATGATTTCAATTTGTGGAGCGTGATCTTTAAGACCTTCATTTGGCTTAGCAATGGTTTTTTCCATTTCTTTCAAAATGTGCATTCTACCTTCCTTCGCTTGCAATAAAGCTTCCTCTAACACATCATAAGAAAGTCCTTCAACTTTCATATCCATTTGACAAGCATAGATTCCGCTTTCGTTACCTACAACTTTAAAGTCCATATCTCCTAAATGATCTTCATCACCTAAGATATCAGACAAGATAGCATATCTACCATCGCTGTCTGCAACCATACCCATTGCAATACCTGAAGCACCTGCTTTAACCTGAATACCTGCATCCATCATTGCCATACTTCCAGCACAAACTGTAGCCATTGAGCTACTTCCGTTACTTTCTAATATGTCTGAAACAATACGCAGCGTATATGGGAAATCATCAGGAATCATTCGCTTAAGTCCACGTTCTGCTAACGCACCGTGACCTATTTCTCTTCTACCAGGACCTCTATTTGGTCTTGCTTCTCCAACAGAGAATGAAGGGAAATTATAATGCAACATCAATTTACTAAATGATTTCTCTTTGTAATTATCTATCATCTGCTGGTCCAATTTCGAACCTAAGGTAACAGATGTAAGTGATTGCGTTTCTCCTCTTGTAAATAATGCAGAACCATGCACTGAAGGTAGA
>JABDQY010000280.1 GCA_013042025.1 Bacteroidia bacterium | reverse complement strand
TACTTGCTCCACCTAATTCCAACTCTCTTTGATTAACATTTTCAAAAACATCATCGTCTGAGTGATGATAGTCAAAATACCTTTGAGGATCTGGATACAAACCGATTAGCATTAGGTTTGGATTAACAATATTTTCTTCACTCTTTAATGGGTTAATATCTACTCCTCCATATCCCTTTTTAAAATAGTGTAGTCCATAAGGTTCAAGTAAATCTTTCCAAGATTGAATTTGAGACAGTTGATTTGAATTTGCATCAATGCTAAACCCTCGTGGTGTAAATCCACCCCTATCCGATTCTATAGCACAGATATGAGATTCTCCATCCTTCCTGGCTCGTTCTGCATAGGTTTTTCCGCCCATATTTCCATTCTCTTCATTTATATAAAGCACCATTCTTATGGTATGTTTAGGTTTGATTTTTAACATATTAAAAATTCGAAGAATTTCCATGCATTGCACTACTCCTGCTCCATCGTCATGAGCACCTTCACCTTTATCCCAACTGTCAATATGTGCACCAAAAACAATTATCTCTTCTGGAAATTCACTTCCCTTAATCTCCCCAATAACATTGTGAGTATAGACATTTGGAGCCGTATAACAATTCAGATTCATTGTCACTTTAGCACTTCCAAGGTCTTGAATATATGTATGCAAAATATCAGCGTCTTGTGTACTAATGGCAGCTGCCGGAATTTTACTAATTCCTTCTTTATAACCCATGCTACCAGTATGAGCATAAATATCAGTTAAGGTAGTCATAGACCGAACTAGAACAGCCACAGCTCCTAGCCTTGAAGCTTCAGATGCACCCCAATATCGCTGAGATACACATGCACCATATGCCTCAAAGGTGTTAATCTTCGACTTGTCCATGTGTTTATTAAAAAACACAATCTTCCCTGCTAATTCTCCATTTGTATAATTTTTTAAATCTTCAACTCCGTTTACTTCAACAACGTCTGCTTGCAAAGGCCCATTTGTTCCTACAGAACCACCAAGTGCACATGCATTTAAAGCAATATCAATTTCTTCGCTTAAAGCAACCCAGTCCTTTTCACCTCTTACCCAATGCGGAGCGTCAACACCTTGTAGCATTACTCTATCTATACCATAACCTAAAACTATACCTTCTGCCCATTCTATTGCTTTCTGAGCTTGGACTGATCCTGTAAGTCTATGTCCGATAACTTTACATAAATAGTTTAAATTTTCGTAGCTCTGTCCGTTTAATAAAGCTTCATTAAAAATACTTTTTATAACGAGCGAATCCTGCTCTTTAGAGTTTTGTGCACTTGAAGTTATTCCAAGATTAAATACTAAAACTAAAAGCAGACTAAATCGAAATGTCATATAAATTCATGTTTTTAAATCCTCTAGCCATAACAACTAAAGAAACAGCAATAATAATGTGACTTACATCTGCTGGAGAGATTGGCAAAGCATTGTTCATTACATAAAACACCAATGCTGATAGAATAATTAAACAAATACCTATAATCACAGGAATCGTTGCTAACCTATTCACCTTTAGGTTTTTAACAAATACTCCTAAGGAAATAATTGCCATACCAATTACGCCATAATAAGTAACTGGTAGAAACATATTGTCTATACCTAACCAACATAAGAAAAAGAGAAATGCAGAGTTATTGGTACGCTTAATCCACTTGTTGTCAATCAATTTAAAGTAGTGAAACGTTCCCGTCATGAAACTAAAAATTGACGCAATATTCACCATTCTAGAAATAAATAATAAGACTTTTTGTAATGTAGGATTTAATACTTCAAGATGTCCAAAAGCAGCAACACCTGCAGCAATTCCTGTTAAAAGCACAAACCACAAAAAATACTTCTGCTTATAATCATCTTTCATGGTTAAATAGATAACCAAGGCCGTAGCAAAAATTAGAATGTTAGTTGAAAAGCTAAACCACATATTAATCAACTGCAATATTAAGGAATTTGGCACGTTTTATGTTCTATATCCACTATCAAGTATATTTGCACTTCAAAATAATGAGAATATTTACAGTTTTATTACTTTCTGCTACATGGTTTCTTTCTTCATCTTTCTCTTCAGGTAATACCGGAGGAATTTCATTTCAAAAAGACTCATATAGCGAAGTTAAAAAACTAGCCAAAGCGACTAATAAAATAATTTTCATTGATGCATACACAGTATGGTGTGGGCCATGTAAAAAAATGGCTGCAAATGTGTTTACTGATAAAGAAGTTGGAACATTTTTCAATACGAACTTTTACAATGTAAAAATGGATATGGAAAAAGCGGAAGGAATGCTCTTTGCTAGAAGATACAACGTGAATTTCTATCCAACGCTGCTATTTGTTCGCCCAGATGGAAGCGTAATAAAGAAAGAAGTGGGTTATAAGAATAAAACTCAATTGCTTCGAATAGCAAGAGCGGCTTTAAACTAACTTAAGAAAATTCCACTTCCAATGGCTTTTTCGCTTATTCCCACAGGTTTACCTGTGCTGTAATCAAAACACACTAGAGCGGTTCTTAAATCTGCCATCGGTGCATTTTTTGTTTTATTCCAAAAAGAATAAAACACATTGAATGAAGAATTTCCGGTTTTAATTGCACTTACGGATATCTCAACTATATCTGCTAAATGTCCTTCTCCTTTGTATGTAATTGCTGCATCTGCTTGAATTAGTGACGTTCCACCAAAATCTAGTTCTGTAAAACTAAACTGATTAAAAAACTTCATTCTTGCTTCTTGTGCGAAAGCTAAGAATTGTTGGTTTGCTAAGTGGTTTCCATAGTTCAAATCCGTTACCCGAATTTCAATTTCTGTTTTAAATTGCCAAGTACTAGGCATTTCTATTTTCATTCTGGCCATCTTACTCCATCTTTTGGGTTTTTTCCTTTAAACTGACTAAAATGCTTCTTAAAGTCAACAACAGTTTCTTCTACATCCTTGGTTATATAATATGGCTCGTCAATATGCACGGTCATGGTTCCATAATCAAATCCAATTCTTATTATAGGTACTTCGGCTTTCTTAGCAATATAATAGAATCCGGTCCGCCATTTTGGGCTATAGGATCGCGTACCTTCAGGTGTAATTGTCGTTGAAAAAGACACTTTAGAATTAAAAACATCTACTACAGAATCAACAAAATTGGTATGCTTTCCTCGCTCAACGGGATAACCGCCTAACGCTCGAAATATGTAACCAAATGGAAAAACAAAAAGCTCTTTCTTAGCCAAATATTTAGGATTAAAACCAGGTGTATATCTACGATATAGTAGACCTACTAAAAAGTCCCAATTGCTTGTATGTGGTGCCACTACAATAATGTACTTTTTCAAATTAGGTGGAGCTCCTTCTACCTTCCAACCCCACAC
>JABDQY010000105.1 GCA_013042025.1 Bacteroidia bacterium | reverse complement strand
GATTATGCTAGATAGTCAAGAATCACAACGATATTCCAGACAAATTCTATTGTCTCAAATTGGCACATCTGGTCAAGAAAAAATTAAAGCATCAAGCGTATTAATAATTGGTATTGGAGGCCTTGGTTGCACCGTTGCTCAACTTTTAACAACCTCAGGAGTTGGTAAAATTGGACTTCTAGACGGAGATTCTGTAGACCTATCCAATCTTCAACGTCAAGTGCTATTTAATCAGAACGACATTGGAAAACCAAAAGTAGATATTGCCAAAAACAAACTTACTGTCTTAAATCCAAATGTTGAATTGGACGCATTCAATTTTTTTCTAAACAATGAAAATGTCATTAATCTATTCCTAGATTATGATGTCATTGTTGATTGTACCGACGACATTGAAACAAAGATTCTAACCAATGAACATGCTATTAAATGCAACAAACCTTTGGTATACGCAGCCCTGCATAAATATGAAGGACAGGTTACTACATTCAATTATAATGGCAGTGCAAGTTACACTGACCTCTTCCCTTCAATAAAAAAAATGCAGGATATTCCGCAATGTTCTGAGGTAGGCGTATATAGCATATTACCCAATTTAATTGCTAGCTTGCAGACCAATGAAGTTATAAAAATAATATTAGAATTAGGCAACATTCTCTCCGGACAATTGCTCACTTACAACACATTAACCAATAATTTTTATATGATATCATATGACAAAGTCTAAAACTATTAAATCTGTATTTATTGATGGTCCAATTTCTTCGGATTTTATTAGTAAAAAAATAGCTGCCCATCAGCATAAAACTGAAATTGGTGCTCACAGCATATTTCTTGGTCAAGTTCGAAAAGACAACATTGAAGGCAAACAAGTAGTTGCAATTGAATATTCTGCTTATGAAGAAATGGCCAATAAAGTATTTCATGAAATAAAAGAAAGCGTGTTTCAAAAATATGAAATCACTTGCATGCATATTTATCACAGTTTAAATCGTGTAAACTGCGGAGAAATATGTTTTTTTGTGTTCGTTTCAGCTCCGAGAAGAAAAGTGGTTTTTGAAGCCATTGAATACACTGTTGAATCTATCAAGAATCAAACTCCCGTTTTCGGGAAAGAAATTTTGGAAGACGATACTCATTCTTGGAAAGAAAATACAAAATGATTGACATAACACATAAGTCGTTTACAAGCAGAACCGCATCAGCTTCAGCAATAGTAAAAGTTGGTTCTGAAGCAACCATAGATGCCATACTGAACAACACAGTTCCAAAGGGAAATGTGTTGGAAATGGCTAAAACAGCTGGACTATTTGCTGTAAAAAACACTTCAGATTCAATTCCTGATTGTCATCCTCTTCCAATTGAATATACTGGAGTTGAATATGAAATATTACGCGAAAAGAAAGAAATACACATCCTCATAACGGTTAAAACGGTTTACAAAACTGGAGTTGAAGTTGAAGCAATGCACGGGGCTTCGATTATTGCACTAACGCTATATGATATGCTGAAACCAATTGACAAACAAATTGAGATAGCGACTATTAAGTTAGTATCAAAAAGGGGAGGCAAATCTGATTTAAAAAGAGATATTGAAACTGAACGAACTGCAGCTATTGTTGTTTGTTCTGATACCATTTCTAAAGGACTTAAAGAAGATAAAGCGGGATTAGCAATTAAAGAAAAACTTTACCAACACAATGTTAAAGTTGTAGCTTATGACATTATCCCAGATGAAGAAGATAAAGTTCAAGAATTAGCTAAAAAATATGCAAATGAAGAGGTAAACTTAATACTATTTACTGGTGGCACAGGACTATCAAAAAGAGATACAACTCCAGAAGCTATTACACCAATTCTTGAGAGAGAAATCCCTGGGATTGCTGAGGTTATTAGAGGATATGGAATGCTGCGGACTCCATATGCGATGCTATCACGTTCAGTTGCTGGAACAATCAATAAAAGCTTGGTAATCACCTTCCCAGGTTCTACCAATGGAGCTAAAGAAAGTGTAGATGCTATTTTCCCAGCGGTTTTACATGCATTTAAAGTTTTTAAAGGAACTTCTCACGATAAATAAATAATGGTTTCAAATTCATTAATAGATCCTCACGGTAGAAAGCACAACTACTTGCGAATTTCCTTAACTGATCATTGCAATTTGAGATGTTTCTACTGTATGCCTGAAGAAGGAATTGAATTTCAAGAAAAATCTAGTTATCTCACTAGAAGTGAAATATTTGAGGTTGCAAAAACCTTTGTTCAATTAGGTGTAAATAAAATTCGTATTACTGGAGGAGAACCTTTGGTAAGAAAACGTGCGGATGAAATACTCCGTGATTTAGCTTCCCTTCCAATTGAATTGGCAATTACTACCAATGGAATTCTTCTAGACAGATATCTACCGCTTTTTAAAGAAATTGGCTTAACCAATATAAACGTAAGTTTGGATTCTTTAAATGAAGAAAAAAACTTGCTAATTACTAAGCGTGACTACTATCAAAAGATCCGAAATAATATTTCATTGCTTTTAGATGAAGGTATTACACCAAAACTTAATGTTGTGGTTATGCGAGATATAAATCAAGATGAAATAATTGATTTTATTGAGCTCACAAAACATTCAAATCTTGATGTTCGATTTTTAGAATTTATGCCATTTAATGGGAATAAATGGAAACTTGAAAAGTGCTTTTCGTATCAAGAGATTCTAACGGAAATAACGAATCACTATGGCGATCAGATAAATAAGCTTGAGGATAGTTTTAATAGCACCTCAAAAAACTACAAAGTTTCAAATTATCAGGGGTCATTTGGGATAATTAGCTCCATAACAAACCCATTTTGTGAAGGATGCAATAGGATTCGATTAACTGCCGATGGTAATTTAAAGAATTGTTTATTCTCAACAGAAGAATTTGACATCCTCACTCCATTACGTGAAGGTTCCAATATTGTTCCAATTATTGAAGATTGTTTATCAAACAAGAAGGCAGTCAAAGCAGGCATCCAAACCACGGACAACAACATTGAAACCCTAGAGCAAAATAGGAGCATGATTTCTATTGGAGGCTAACTTTATTCAGATTTAGCAAATCATTTGCCTTACGGTTCTCAACATATTGAGATTACATTGTTATGACATAAAAAGTTATATTAGCTTTCAATATGAATAAATGTCTCTTCGTAATTTTAATTGTAATACTATCATTTCCTGCTGTTTATGGCCAAAATAAACAAAACATTAAAGGTCGAATACTTGATAGAGATTCAAAAGCACCTTTGTTTGGGGTTACTGTAAAAATACAGGACCAAACTGGAGGAGCAATAACAGATGAACAAGGATTCTTCAAGATTCAAGGCATTGATGTAGGAAGATATACATTAGTTATTAGCTACATCGGTTATGAAGATATAGTTCTACCGAATATTATTGTTTCAAGTGGTAAAGAAACATACTTACCCGTCGAAATGATTGAAACAGCCGCTGGACTATCTACGATTGTTATTTCCAACACAAAACGAATAGGAAGTTATAATGATATGGCTACTTTAAGTAGTCGTACTTTTAATGCGGATGAAGCAGAAAAGTATCCTGGGAGTAGACAAGACCCTGCAAGGATGGCGAGTAATTATGCAGGAGTTCAGGGCACAGACGATAGTAGAAATGACATCGTAGTGCGAGGGAATTCACCGCTCGGATTACTGTGGAGATTTGAAGGAATAGACATCCCTAACCCCAGCCACTTCTCGATTGCAGGTACAACTGGAGGACCTCTTTCTATTTTGAACAATAAAGTAATAGGACATTCCGATTTTATGACTGGAGCGTTCCCTGGAGAATATGGCAACGCCCTAAGTGGAGTGTTTGATATCAAAATGAGAAGTGGGAACAGAGAAAAGTATGAACATACTGCTCAAATTGGAGTGCTAGGACTTGAATTTATGAGTGAAGGGCCAATTAATAAGAAAACTGGAAGTAGCTACATCGCAACCTACAGATATTCCACCTTTGCGGTTTTTGAAGCAATTAATTTTCGATTAGGAACCGATGCAATTCCTAACTACCAAGACGCTTCATTTAAACTAAACTTCCCTATGAAAAACAATGCCAATTTCTCAGTTTGGGGAATTGGAGGATTATCTAACATAGATATCGTGTTTAGCGACGACACTGTACCTACGAATGATTTATATGGGGAAAATGATAGAGATCAGTTCTTCAAAACCAATATGTTTACTGTTGGGGCAACATATAACAAATACTTTAAAAATGAATGGAGCAGCAAGGTTACTATAGCACAAACTGGTCAAGAAATTATAGCAGACCACGATTTCATTATCTGGGATAGTGCAGCAGCATTAAATGATAAATTAATCTTGGATGATAAATATCCAGTACTGCGTTCTAGAATGTTTGAAGGGAGAACTGCTTTGCATTGGGCCTTAAACAAGAAGTTTAGTGCAAGAAGTAGGTTAAAACTTGGCTTAATGGCCGATATGTATCAAGTTAATTACATTGATAGTTCACGAAATGAATATGTAGAAAATTGGGTTACAAAATTAGACGCAAAAGATAATTCACAGATGATTCGAACTTATGCATCTCACAAATTTAGACTAACATCAAACCTTACAATGAATAGTGGACTAAACTTCTTATACTACTCACTTGGAAGCCAATTTGTTGTTGAACCAAGATTGGGACTTAAACTTAATCTGAATAAAAAGTCTAGTGCTAGTTTAGCGTATGGTTTACATAGTAGAATGCAGCCAATGTATACGTACTACTACAAGTTCAACGACTCACTAACAAACACCGTAAATTCATCATTTAATAATCACAATTATGATTTAGGTCTAACTAAAAGCCACCATCTTGTTGGAGCATACGATATTCGATTAAGTAAACTTCTTCGCTTAAAGGTAGAGGCATATTATCAGTATCTGTATGCTATCCCAGTAGAATCAAGAGGAGGATCATTTAGTCTAATAAATCAAGGAAGTGGATTCTCTCGATTTTTCCCTGATGTGTTAGAAAATACTGGAACTGGGCAAAACTATGGAACCGAGATAACGATTGAGAAATTCTTTAGTAAGAAGTTCTTTTTCTTAACAAGTGCTTCACTATTTAATTCGACGTATCAAGGAAAGGACGAGGTTACGAGAAACACAGATTTCAATGGGAACTATATTGTAAACATACTTGGTGGATATGAAATTCCGGTTGGCAAAAACAATAAAAACTCCTTCTCTGTGGGCACTAAACTTACCTATGGTGGAGGAAGACGATATACACCAGTTGACACAGCAGCAACAAGAGCAGATGGGATATATGTACAGTTTGTAGATTCTGAACGAAACAGTCTGCAATTCCCAAATTACTTTAGATGGGATGTGAAACTGGGCTATAAAATCAATGGCAAAAAAGCAACTCATGAATTTGCATTGGACCTATTGAATGTCACCAATCATCAAAATCTACTTACAGTTGTATTTGCAAACGATCCTGAAAATCCTGGAACTAAAAAATTAGTTGAACAACCTCAACTGGCATTTTTACCTCTCTTATACTACAAGATTGATTTTTAATGTGTTTATAGTATTCTTCCAATGCTCTTAACACATCTTTAAATAGGATTCCTTTCGACAATTAATTTCAATCCAATATTTACAATTATTATATAATATATTTGACTGAAACTTATTTTATTTTAACTCAATGATTAAAAACCTTGCAATAGTACTAACACTATTATGTTTTGGGTCCTTAAACGCACAAACCCCCGAAAATTTTGAACGACTAATCTCCAAAGGAGATATCCCTGATCTTTTTGTAAAGTATTTAGAGGATAAAATTGCAAAAGACAATGAAGATCTTTTGGATGATAATACTATTTCCAGAACCAATGCAAAAGATTTTTCTGCAATTACAAACTATAAACTTCATCAAGTAATTCAAAGTGGAAGAATTCTATATGGAGACCCACTTACTGTTTATGCCAATAAAGTCTTAGATAAATTAAAAGAATCAAGTGATGAAGATTTAGAGGATATTGAAGTTTATACTTTAAAATCGAATGAAGTGAATGCGTTTGCCACACATCAAGGAGTTATTTTCTTGACTGTTGGGTTGTGGGGTCAAATAGAGAATGAAGCACAACTCGCTTATGTTTTAGCTCATGAAATCACACACATTTACGAAAAACACAATCAACTCTCTTATCAGCATACTGAAGACTTAATTAGAAATGGAAGATACGGTGACGACAAAATTTCAGCATATTATCAGTATTCGAAGGACAATGAAGAAGATGCTGATAAAGCTGGATTTAAATTGGCTTTAGCGGCAGGATACGATGCTACTGAGATCTTTGGAACGTTTAATGTCCTCTTATATTCCTACCTCCCAATTGATGAAATGAAAGTAGAGTATAGTTGGTTGGAAAATGAAGGATTTAAAGTCACTGAAGATTTCATTCTAGAAGAGATTAAAGAAATCTCTCCAGCCGAGGATGTAGACGATGAGTACCATACCCACCCGAACATTAATAATCGAAGAACCAATGTAAAATCCATCTACAACGCAAACAAAAGTGAGAAGAAAGAAATTTACGTTGTCGGAACAGAAGAAGAATTTAAAGCAACAAGAGAATTAGCTCGGTTTGAGATGATGAACATCTATATCCGGCAAGCAGAATATTTAGATGGGATATATCACAACTTAATTTTAACCAAATCTCATCCAAACAATATCTTTCTTGCTCGAACACGTGCGATGTCTTGGTACGGATTTACAGCTCATGACAATTCTGATGACGGGACTGTTTTTTCAACTAGCTACCGCAAGAAAGAAGGGGAAATACAACAACTATATTATTTCTTCAACAAGATAAAAGATTCTGAGCTTGCAGCAATTGCTACACAACAAGTATGGAAAACTAGTCTTAGCAATCCAGAAGACGACTTTCTAGTTAAGATACGCGAGAAAACCATGAATGAGTTCGCTAAATTTAGTGAAAATGATATAACCAATTTTGCAACAGAAATTATTGAAAGTGTTGAAGAAGAGGAAGTAGAAGTGGATGAAAGTAAGCTAAGCAAGTACGACAAAATAGCCAAAAAAAGAAAAAAAGAAACAGAAGAAGATTTCACCTATTATGCTTTGTTAGATATTGTAGATAAACAAGAGTTTGTAGATGCATACGACAAAGCAAAGAAAGAAAATAAAGAGAAGGATGAGGAAGAAGAGGAATATGAAAATCTCGATGGACCTCAAGAAAATACAATGGACGTGAATAATCTAATCATGATTAGTCCAAATTATTACAAGCAAGATAATCGAATATCAATTAATAAAAACGTAGATAAGAATGATTTAAACGAAACCAGATTAATTAATCTGGTTAAAGAAAATGCCGATCGCTTAGACATCAACATTTCTTTTATAGACAATTTTAAAGACCCTGAATTTGACACAGATGCGTACAATGAATTCAGCTTACTTTATGATTACTTAGGAGAACGTTCTCAATAC
>JABDQY010000267.1 GCA_013042025.1 Bacteroidia bacterium | reverse complement strand
GGTTCTTATGCTGTTGATATTACTAACCAAGCAAATGGTGTGTACTACGTTCAAATGAGCGTTCAAGGTACTATCATTACTAAGAAAGTAGTCTTAAACAGATAAGAATTATTCTTAACACTATTCTTCCTAAAAAGGAGCTTGAATTATCAAGCTCCTTTTTTTTTCGTACTTTTTGCAACCTTTTAATAAACCTGTGTCTAACTATAATATAAGAGCAAATTGATTAGTGAAGAGGAACTAATAGAACGCTGTAAGAACAAAGATCAATCTGCTCAAAAAGTGCTCTTTGAAAGATATGCAAACAAGATGATGGCTGTTTGTATGCGATATTGTAAAAATCAAGAGGATGCAAGAGACTTGCTTCATGATGGGTTTTACAAGGTATTTATAAAAATTGATTCATTCAGGGGTGGAAGCCGTATTGATACTTGGATGACTCGATTATTTATAAATCTCGCATTAAACAAACTAAGACACGGGAGAAACAAGTACTATCATGATGAGTTTGAAGCGAAACACGAAACGTTTACCAGCTCTGATGAAACGACTAGCTCAGCTTATAAGGTTGAACCTAATCAAGTTCTTGATGCTCTTAACCAGCTGCCCGACATTTATAAAATTGTGTTAAACATGTACGCAATAGATAATATGTCACATAAGGAGATAGCTGCAGAGTTAAAAATCTCTATCGGTTCATCCAAAAGCAGACTTTCACGAGCAAGGGTGTTATTAAACGCCAAATTGAAAAGAAAATAAGATTTTTAGATTGGATAATTTACAACATATCGATGATTTACTCAAGAAATCAGCACCCAGCTTCGAATACGCCGAAGTTGGTGCGAATGATTGGCTTGCCATCGAAAAGAAATTGAAGCAAAGGAAGAAACGAATTTACGCTTTGTGGTTCTTCCTTGCTTTGGTTTTTGTATCTTCTTCTATCCTTTTAATTAACAACACATCTTCTGATAAAGTACAACCTCTTTCGGTAAATGAAGCCATTACCAATGAAGTTGATAAAACTGTAAACAATGCAGGTAAAGAGGATCAAGCAATAAAGAATGATATTAACGCTTCAATTGATAAAGATAAGGAACTAGGTTCTATTCAACTTAAGGGTGATATAACTATTAATGAAACTGCAGTGACACCAATCACTCCTTTGATTATTACTGTTTCGGAAAACGAAGTGCAATCTCTCAACACCATTCCAGACGAACAGAGTGGTCTAATTGCCAATTCTAAGAGTACCAATTCTCCAATTGAAATTGAAAACGCAATTGAGAAAGCAGATAATATTGTTCCACATAAGATCACAGACAAAGACGAAGATGCAGCTATTGCTGAAAGTGAAAAACCTTCAGTTGTACTAAATAACAGTGATTTACCAAAATCGAACAACCAAGGCGACGGTAATAATTCAAAATTAGATAAGAATACATCAGGATATTGGGAGCTAGGATTTTCATTTACTCCATCGATATCGAACAAGAGAATTACTGAAAATTCATTGTTAGCAGGTCTTATCCATGTAAATTATTACGATAAAGCGGCTTCAAGTGAAAATTCATCTTTTTCAAACTCTGCCGGTATAAATGCACAATATCACCTACCGAATGGCATTTTCGTTACAACAGGGGCATTTATTTCCCAACGAACGGAAGCTGTAAACTATGATTATTCCATTGATTCCGTACCTATTAATAACAATAATGAGATTGTAGGTTACAAACCTCAAGCACCTGTTCCAGTGAAATATAGTGGGTCAAATTCATATCATTTTATGGAAATACCGTTAAACATCGGGTATAAGACACCAATATCCACTAAATTTGAAATAAGAAGTCAAGTTGGAATGTCGTACTTATTCTTATTCAATCAAAAAGGGAAGAAGGCTGATTTCAATGATTTATCATTAAAAGATGTAACCAACTTTGCTTTAAACAAAAATAATGTTGCAGCAAATGCAAAAGTTGGAATGTATTATAATGGGAAACATTTTACCATTGGAGCTGAACCAACATTTAGTCTAAATTTAAATAATCTAAATGTGAAAGAATCTTCAGCTATTATTGTGAAACCATATAGCTACGGTTTTAATATTTCGACCAATTATAAGTTTATAAAATAAAGTGTTAAATAAATCCATCCATATCGCAATTATAATGCTATTAAGCGTGTTTGTACACGCTCAAATAGTTGCACCCATGGGTTATGGTTTACCTGCAACACCGCAAAAAATAGCTTCATATAATGATGGGATTATTTCCATTTATGCAAATAATCAGAATGAAGCTGAACTTCAAGTTTGGAATGGAGATTTCTGGTATAAAATTGAATCTCCTCAACTGCCTAAATTAGGAACTACACAATTTGGAGAGTTTAAGATTATAGATCTGATTGAATATAATAATGCTATCTATTTGTGTGCTGCTTACGTGAGTGGCAATGTAAGTACGAATAAGAACTATATTTTAAAATGGGATGGTAGTAGTTGGAAAGATCTTTCAAATACAACAATTGCAAATAGTGAGTCCTTAAATAAATTAGTTGTTCAGAATGGCAAATTGAATTGCGTAGGGAAATTTATAGACAATGATGAGAAATACAATCTAGTAGAGCTAGTTGATGATGCTTGGTCAGTAAAAGGCAATCTCATTACCAGAAATACTCAGGCTGATAATTTTACAAGTGTTACAGTTTCCAACGATAAAGTATACGCAACTGGTAATTTTACGGCTATTCAGTCAGGTAATTACAGCCTTGCAACATGGGACGGAAGCTTATGGGAAATTGCAGAATTTCCACCTTTCCTTGGTGAAAACATTGTTGTAAGTGAATATAACAATAGTGTTATTGTGTACGGTAAGTCAAATTTTAGCACGGAATCTGTCAAAATAAAGAACGGAAAACTATGGTCTAATATGTCACAAGGCTTGGAAGCATATGAGGTGAATAACATCTCTCATTTTGCTGAACTAAAGGGAAGCTTGTTTGCCGTAGGTAGCTTTGAAAACTCAAACAACGAAATTATCAATATCCTCGAGTACGATGGTGCATCTTGGGGGCCAACTAATTTATACTTAAGTGATATTGAGCAACTTTATTCTAACGAGAGCGGTGTAATTGTTTCTGGTGATTTTTCAGACAATGCAAGAATTAGCTTTATCGGAGAAATTAGAAAGGATCAAGCACAAATTGCTGCAAGAGTTTATTCGGATAAAAATGGAAATTGTATAAAGGATTCTAATGAAGACTGGTTGCCGAACTATCCTCTTACATTAAACAAAACAATTGATAACCTAAATACAGACAAATTTGGTCAATTGTATTTACCAATAGACAAAAAAAGCTACACAGTTAATGCGTCAACTGTAGACTATTGGGAGCCGACTTGCCCTGATTATCTAATTAACGCTGCAGAGTATAAAACATATTATGGTGCAATTGTTGGCGTTAAGCAACAAATTGGAATACAAGATGGGCTTGTCTACCTTTCAGATAATCAAAGTTTTAGCACTCAGGCAAACGAGAATAAAAGCATGGTAGTTGCTGTTGAAAACATTGGTGGTCAACCAATTACTGATGCAACTTTAACATTAACACATTCTGCAAGCATATCGAATTTAACTTCAGATTTACCTTTTGATTCATATATCGATAATAAAATAAGTTGGACCATAAGTTTAAATGGAAATGAGAAGAAGCAATTTAAAATTTCATTTACAACCGACAATCCAGAGGATAATACTTTGGTAGCTAATTTAGTGTTTAAAGACGGCCAGAAAGATCAAGATATTTCAAATAACAGCTATACTGCACGATACAAAACTGGAAACTCCCTTCCAAATCAGAAGAGTTGCGATAACGGTAAAACAATTGATCCTCAAGAGGATTTACTGAAATATAAAATTGGATTCAAGAATGTTGGCACAACTCAGGCTTTTGATATTAAAGTTGTAGACGAGTTAGATGAAGACTACGACTACAATCGAATTGATGCATTTACAAGCCATACCAGTACATTGTTGCCTGTGTTTACAAAAACAAGCGACAACTTTTATAAAACGAAGCTAATATGGAGCTTTAATGATATCAATATCCCATCTAAAGAGAGTAGTGAGGAAGGTTCCGCAGGGTTTATTGATTTGCTTATTCAGAACAAACCACTTGAAGTTGGGGCTGAAATTTGTAACACTGCAAAAATATACTACAGCTATAAGAAAGGAACTTTTGATGAACCAATGGTTACAAATACTGTTTGTAGCGAGGTTGGAGAATCGTCTGGAATAATTGGTCAAAATCCATTACCAAATGTTATTGTTGGATTAGAAATAGGACCAAACCCGGTTACAGACCGTCTATTGATTAATAATACTACGAAAACAGATTATACTGTATCGATTTTAAACACAATAGGACAAAAAATGAACTCATTTACGATAAATTCATTTGAAGAGTCAACGATAAACATGGCCGATTTAACTAAGGGTGTTTATTTTATTTACGCTGAAGGCATTTTTGTACATAAATTTATTGTACAATAGCTAATTTGAAACAGCTAACGAACACACGCTTACCTTACAATCTTTAATTTTTAACAATTCAGTCGCACATGCTTCAATTGTAGCTCCTGTTGTTATCACATCATCTACTAGCAAAACATGACGGTTTTCAAATTCATTGGGTTTATGTATTTTGAAGACATTCTTAGTGTTCTCATGGCGATCAAATCTTTTCTTGTTAGTTTGGGTCTTTGTAAACATCGTTCTCTCAACTGATTTTGCATCAAGTGGACGATTAATGACATTGCACAGCCCTTTTGCTAGTAAGTAGCTTTGATTATACCCTCTAATCTCCTTTTTTCTCCTATGCAATGGAATTGGAACAACCACGTCGCAATTAGAAATAGCTGAAATTTGTTTAAAACAAATTCCCATGTTTTTACCCATCTCTTCGGCTAAACCCGTATTCCCTCTATATTTAATTTGATGCAATACTTTTTGAACATGATTAGTCGATTTAAATTGCAAGTAGGAAGTAGCCATTTCAAGCTTTACTCTACCCCAAAACATTTGTGCAACCATGTTGGCTGAGTTTTGATAATCTTCAAATTTTGGAAGGGTATAATAGCAATAATCACAAATCCATTTCTCTTGAAAACTTAAATAACTTTCACAAGAAATACAGATATTCGGAAAGAGCATATTACCCACGGAGGCTAATATTTTTTTCATAGTCACTACAAATTAAAGTAAATCATAGACCTTTGTGCTAATTTATGTTTGAAAACAAAGAGAAAACCTCGATAAGCAAACTCGGTGAATTTGGTTTAATTGATCACTTAACAAAAGAATTCTCAACGACAAACTCTTCAACTGAACTTGGAATTGGAGATGATGCAGCTATCTTACAACATAAGGATGGTAAGCAACTGATCTCGACCGACATGTTTATTGAAAACATTCATTTTGATTTGGTGTATAGCCCATTAATGCATATTGGATATAAGGCTGTAGTATCTAGTATTTCAGATATCTATGCCATGAATGGGCATGCTCAACAACTTTTGGTTTCAATAGCAATTTCAAGTAAATACTCATTAGAAGCTATTGAAGAAATTTATGCCGGAATTAGAGCAGCATGCGAAAAATATAAGCTCGATTTAATTGGAGGAGATACAAGCAGTTCTGTAACAGGACTGGTAATCTCAGTTACGGCAATTGGTTCAGCTCAAGACAAGGCAATTACAACACGTTCTGGTGCAAAAGAAGGTGACCTTGTGTGTGTCACAGGAGATTTAGGTGGTGCCTATATTGGTTTACAAATATTGGAAAGGGAAAAACAAGTCTTCCTTGAACAGAAAAACATGCAACCAGACCTTTCAGGAAAGGACTATGTAATTGGAAGACAATTGCGTCCGGAGGCTCGTAAGGATGTAATTGATTCATTTTCTGAACATAAAATAATACCAACTTCGATGATCGATGTTTCGGATGGTCTAGCAAGTGAATTGTTTCATTTATGTAAACACTCAAATATCGGGGTCAAAATTTATGAGGACAAAATTCCTATTGATCAACAAACCTATGACACTGCCCTGGAGTTTAACCTTGACCCAACATTGTGTGCAATGAACGGAGGAGATGATTACGAACTACTATTTACCATTACACAAAAGGATTATGATAAAATTAAAAACTCTCAAGATATTACGGTTATTGGATATTGTACAGCTCCACATGAAAGCAAAACATTAATTACTAAATCTGGAAATTCTGTAGAAATTGAAGCTCAAGGTTGGCAACATGCAAATGCAAATGCTGAAAACCCTAAAGATAACTCTTAAGCACCTCTTCTAATTCTTCTTGTTTATGGTAGCCAACTTTATCATAAACCTCTTTACCTTCAAAATACACCTTCACCAACGGAATTCCGGTTATATTAAAGTGTTGTCCAATTGCTAAGCTTTTATCGGTATCCACTTTTAAAATTTTTAGTTTATCACCGTGCTTTTCTTTCACCGCTTTAATGTGAGGAGCCATCATTTTACATGGTCCGCACCAATCTGCATAAAAATCTACAAGAACCAGTTTATTTGAATCAATAATTTGATTGTATTCTTCCAAGGTATACTTGTTTAAGCTAGCCTTCTTATTCACTAGAACCGGCAAATTAGAAGCTTCCCAACTCAATAAACCGCCATCCAAATCGTAAACAGAACTAAATCCAGCATTTACCAATATTTCTGCAGCCGCTGCACTCCTAGCTCCTGACTTACAATACAAATAAATAGGTGCTTCTTTGTCGAGTTTAATAATTTCATTCTCAAAATTGCTTCCGTGCACATTTAAACTACTCGCTCCTTCAAGATGACTTGACGAAAACTCTTCGGGTGTTCTTACATCCAGTAAGACTGGATTTGACGCCATACTCAAACTACTTGCAAAATCACTAGGAGAAAGCAATTCACTCTTAGCTCCACACGCTACGAGCATGGAAAGCCCCATTATTAAGACTATAATTTTATTATTTACTTTCATCTATTATCTCTTCTAATATTTTTCTATTATTACTTAGTTTGGGCACTTTGTGTTGTCCCCCTAGTTTATCATTTCTATTCATCCATTTGTAAAATGTTCCCGGTCTACAAATATGTACAATTGGCTTGAGCAAAGCTAAATCAGCTTGTCTTTTCGCTTCGTAATCTGAGTTACACGATTGCAGTTCCTTGTCAAGCACATCAATAAAATGTTCCAAATTATCCGGCTCTTTATCAAATTCTATAGCCCACTCGTGACGTCCTTTATTCTCAATACTTAGATATACGGGGCCAGCAGTAAATTCTGACACTTGACAATTACACTGATCTTGTGCAATAGTGATTGCCTTTTCAGCGTTTTCAACCATCAACTCTTCGCCAAAAGCATTAATAAAATTCTTAGTTCTACCAGTAATTTTAAATCGATGAGGTTTTAAGCTAGTGAACATAATTGTATCACCAAGCACATACCTCCAAAGACCAGCATTTGTACTTATAATTACTGCATAATTTACGTTTAGCTCGACGTTATCAATCCAATAGCTTGTAGGATTCGCACCATCTAACTCTTCTAGCTTAACAAATTCGTAAAATATTCCATAATCCAGCATTAAAACCATATCCTCGTTATCAGAGTCCTGTATTCCTAAAAAACCCTCAGAAGCATTATACGTTTCACGATACTGCATGCTGTAGCTTCCAATTAATTGTTCAAATTGCTTTTTATAGGGTTGAAAATTAACTCCACCGTGAATGTATAGCTCTAAATTTGGCCAAACCTCTTTTATGTTTTTTGCACCGGTTTTCTTTAATATCCCTTTTAATAATAGCAAAGTCCAGGTTGGCACCCCTGAAATGTTTGTAACATTCTCTTGATAAGTAGAGTCTATCATTTTAGTGAGTTTCTCATTCCAGTTTGGCATCAAAGATATATCTCTACTAGGAGTTACCAATTGGGTTGCAATAAATGGCAGATTGTTCATCAATACCGCACTTAAATCCCCAGAATAAGAATTCGGAGAGAGCTCATTTACACTATGGCTACCTCCAATTATTAACCCTTTACCCTGAAATACTTTGGCTTTAGGATTATAAAAATAATACCAGGCCAATAAATCTCTTACTCCTTTTAAATGGCACTCTTCTAGTGCTTCATAACTAACAGGAATGAACTTACTTTTGTCAGAGGTAGTACCACTAGATGTTGCAAACCATGTTATTTCCCCTGGCCACAAAACATCTGATTCCCCGTGCATTGCTTTTAGGATGTACGGTTTAATTTGATCATAAGTAAACAATGGAACTTGGTCTTGAAAGTCGTTAATAGACTGTAAGTTACCTAGATTATATTCGAGCCCAAAAGCAGTATTCTTCGCTTCTTCAATTAGATTATAAAAAACTTCACTCTGTACTTTGGCAGGATTACGAAAAGTGTTTTCCATAATTGGAATTCTCTTTTTTAAATACCATGACATGAAAGAATTTACAAACGAAAACATTCTATTTATTAAGCAAGATAATAAAATCTCGAATTAACATAAAGCTCTTCTCGTAGTACGGACCAAGTTTAAGGTTACTTGGGTTGTCTTCAGGAATATGATAAAAGGTGTAATCACCCATTAAGTAAATAAAAAATGAAGGAATTCCGGCTTCAGAAAAATAGTAGTGATCACTATTTGCAGCTTTACCTCGAGATTTTATAGTAGGTAAGTACCCTTCCTTGTCATTAATTTGTACTAGATCATCATAATAACTTTTAAAGATGTTCCCGTTAACTATTGTTGCACCCTTGCTTCCACTTCCCATTAAATCCATATTAAAAACAAACCTTGTATTCTTCAAAGGCATCCTTTCTGGAGGGTTTAAGACATAATTATACGAACCTATTAGTCCTGCTTCTTCAGCTGCAAATCCAACAAAAACTATGGTATACTTTTGAGGATGCTGTTGAAAATATATTGCCATATCCAATAGCATAGCTATTCCGCTTGCATTATCATTCGCACCATAATAAGTAGCATTACCCATCTTACCAAGATGATCATAGTGGCCACAAAAGAAAATGAAGCTATCTGGTTGTTCTGTTCCTTCAACGTAACCAATAACATTTTGAGAATTGTAGTTTTTAATAAAATCTGCCTCAATCACAAAACTTACATCTTTTGAAAACTTATTAAACACGGAATCTAAGAACCATATCTCGCATCCTCTTTTTTGCTTTCTAGAAACACTCCAGGTTAAGTTTTCTTTCAAAAATGCTATTGTACTTTTTTCATGGCATTTTCTAATTTCATTGATATTGGCTACCACTTTTTTGTTGCTTTTATCATACAATCCTATAACGGGTAAATAGCCTTTTCTAAGTGCTTTTTTAATCTTTCTTGGGGCCTTATCCGACTCTAGTAATTTTTCAGAAAAAAACAACAGTTCTTTGTTACCAGAACTAGAATTTGAACCCGGACTTATTACAAAGTCCTTCCCTGGAGATAGCTCCTCACCATCAATTGAAACTGAGGCAACTGGAATGGTGTTTACATCTAAAGTGAAGCGGTGATAATAGCTTGAATCTCCAGGAAGCAAACCAATTTCAATGAAGTTCTGTTTCAAATAAGCAGCAGCAATGCTATCACCTTTGTTTATATATCCTCTGCCAAAGTATGCGTCACTACACAGCTCATTGATGTGTTCCTGGGCAGTAAATCTGTCTTGAGCCCAACTATTATTAAGAACACCGAAACTACCGATAACCAGAGCTAATATGTGAGTTTTACTAAGAATCATTAGATTTGCGAATCTAAAATAAAAATATAATGGGAATAGGTAATTTTTTTAAAAACTTGTTTGGTCAGGCCAAAGAAATAGCGGAAGATGCTGCTGAAAGTACAGGTAAATTTGCTCATGAAGCAGCGGATAAAGTAAAAGACGTTGCTGAAGACGTTGCTGAAGCAGCTGAGGAAGCTGTAGATAAAGCAAAGGATATGGCTGGTGATGCAGTTGAAAAAGTGAAAGAAGTGTCAGGTGACGTAGCTGAATCTGCTGGCGAAGCTTTCGATAAGGCAAAAGATGTTGCTGGAAAAGCAGTAGACAAAGCGAAAGACATGGCAGAAGATGTTGCTGAATCTGCGGGTGAGGCTTTCGATAAGGCAAAAGATATGGCAGAAGATGCGGTTGACAAAGCGAAAGATGTAGCTGGAGACGTAGTTGATAAGGTAAAGGACAAAACAGGACAAGCTACAGAAGACGTTGCTGAATCTGTGAAAGATGCAGCTGATAATGTTGAAGATGTTGTTAAAGATGCATCAGAAGACATTGACGAAGCCGCAAAAGATGTATAATGAATAAACTGCTGGTATTAGAAATTATCAGCTTTTCATTCAACATTCTTTTTATTCTTTTTTACATCAAAGAGATAAAATGGTGTTGGGCTTTTGGAATATTGGGTTCCCTATCGGGAGCCCTTCTTTTTTATAACAATCTTTTGTATTCTGAAACGCTGCTTTACATCTTCTATGCATTTATGGGTCTCTACGGATTATATATTTGGAACAGAATAGAATCTCAAGAACTTCAGATTAAACGAATAAAAAGGAGTTCCGTGTTTGCCATAGTTCTCTTTGGTGTCGCAGCGAGTCTTGGTTTAGGTTTCTTAATGGGTAAGCTTGATGCTGACAAAACATACTACGATGCTCTTAGCACTGTTTTCGGAATAATAGCAACGTTTTTAGAGATATATAAGTACCTTGTAGCTTGGCTTTTTTGGATTTTAATAAACATGTATAGTATTTGGTTATATAAAATAACAGAACTTGATTTTTTAGCCATTCAAATGCTTATTTATACAGGGCTTTCAGTATATGGATATTTTCAATGGAAAAACAAACTTACTTAGATTAAAGCTGAAATGATTCTGCTTGTACTTCCTATTATTAGATTTCTTCTACCACAAAGTGTAACTGCAATTGCTTTGTGGCCTTTTGTGTTCTTTAAGAATAAAGAATTCAGCACAAATAAAGTGATATTAAACCACGAAAAGATTCATCTAAAACAACAGATTGAACTACTAATTATCTTCTTTTACATAATTTATCTTGTTGAGTACATAGTGCTGTTAATTACTCATCTAAACCATGACAAGGCATACCGAAACATTAGTTTTGAGAAGGAAGCATATCTAAAAGATAAAGACTTAGACTATCTTAAAAAAAGGAAGTTTTGGTCGATGTGGAGGAAAGAAACTACTTAAACATATAGATTATTTTAGTTTCAAATTCACTGGTATCTTGAGTGTCGTTAGGTCCTTTGATATACTCCTCAATTACAGGTGATTCCATTTCCTTATTGTTTGTTTCCAACCATTTATCTAGTGCATTATGAGAATTCTTGAGTCCGGAATAACCTCCTTTTAATATATACTCTATGCTTTGCGGTTTTACCTGAGCCTTTCCTGACTCTAGTTCAACATCATAGCTTTCCTCAATTAGAAGCTCAGAAATTGGAACAGCTGCTGCCAAGGTTGTTGTCTTATTGTCTTCGTCCCAATTATAATAAAACACTCGCGAAGGACCCTTGGGTGCAAGTCCATTTGTTTGAATGTAACCATATATTTGAGGATACGATGTTGCAAAGAAGTTTGCCATTTTAGTCATTTCAAGATTATCGGATTTTACTATTGCATAGTTCACACCTTGTTCCGTGATTATTTGAATACCCATTGATTCTATATTTAGGTCTTGATCTGCTGAATTCTCTATGTAAAATTTTAAGTTTTCTAAACCTTTTTCGAAATCTGGACCAATCCAACCTTCCATAAAATAATTCATGATTTTCATTGGATAAGGCATTTTTGAAACCATTGACCAACTCACTTTAGTTTTACTGTCTCTTTCCTCAAAAGAAAATGATCCTTCTGCTTTTTCTTCACTATTTCTATTCTTAAAAACAAGTTGATAGTTTAGTTTTTCTTTCCCTTCAACAGACACCATCTGCATTCTTCCCTCACCGACATCCTTGTTACTCGATTTCCAAGTGTATCCGTACCCGTCATCACCTAAAGTTCCTTTATATGTTCTCGTTTGATTGGTGTCTTTTGTATACCACGGATCCCACTTTGTCCAATTTTCAAAATTGGCTACTTGACTAAATATCTTGTCTTTAGAACCTCCAATTATAATTGAACGTTCAATAGTCTTTGATCCTGGTGCAAATAATGCTGCTAATAATGCTGCAACCAGAAGAATCAAAACAAAGTATAAAAGGCCCTTTAAAAATTTCATATCAATTGTCTGTTTGTTACAAATCGAAGTAACGCATTTCTTTTGATTTCTCCAAAATCATTAAGTTTGAAAAGATTATTCAGTGTATAGGGTAATTACTACCATAGATACACTTATTCCAACTTGCGAAACTTTAAATGAATCGAATGAAAACTATTGTTGTTGTAGATGATGAAGTAAATGCCCGGCAATTTGTTCGAAATATAATTGCGAGAGAAATTGATGGATTTGAAGTAATTGGCGAAGCCAGTAGCATTAAAGAAGCGGTTGAAGTTATTTCCGAGAAGCAACCCGATATTCTTTTATTGGACATTCACCTTGAAGATGGTTTAAGTTTCGAAATCTTTGATTACATCCGGTTTCAGCAATATACCAATGTATTTATTACCAGTTATGACCATTATGCTATTAAAGCGATTAAAATGGCAGCCTTTGACTATATACTAAAACCAATTGATATTGAAGAGTTTGTTGAAACTCTTGAAAAGGTAAAACATGCACCTATGATTTTTACCAATGAGAAAGACTCGTTAAAGGAAATAATGGAACAATCTAGCAATTCTATTTACATCCAGCACCAAGGAAAACACATTCGCTTAAGATTTGTAGACATCTACGCTCTAGTTTCCGACGGGTCATATTCCACCATTATTCTAGAAAACACCTCTTACTACACGAGCTACCCAGTTTCTCATTACGAACAATTATTACCCGAATATTTTTTTAAAGCTCATCGCTCGGTAATCGCGAATTGCTCTAAGGTCAAATCCATAGAAACTGGTAGAGGGGGGTCTTTTACTTTGCAAAACAATATAACATTGAGTGTCGCCACACGAAGAAAATCTGAGTTTGTGAGCCATGTTAACACCTATTCATAACTCGTTTGGAAGAAAAATATACACGCTCACAAAAACGCTCATAAATCTTTACCTTCTATTCCCATATAGTAAGTACATTCGAAGATACAATAGAGAAAGAGAACCTTTGTCTTTCGATTATTGAAATGAAAACTCTAAATCATAAGACCCTTAACAGGGTCTTTTTTTTGGATTGATTAATAGAATATCGTTCAGATCTCAATACCAATTAAGGTCTAATATCTTGTTAATTTTTTTAACTTCGCCCCAACTTTATTTTTAGAGATGAAAAAAACAATTTTACTTCTATTTATTGGCACTTTGTTTTTTGCCTGCAACCAGTTAGACTCAAAAAAAAATCAATCTGCAGATACTGATGAAATCTCATCTGATGCCACCTCAATTACTGCAGATACTGTACAAAACTCTGTAGTTCCTCAAGACACAATTACAAATACAAATACAACAATGGATAACGGACTTTATGCAAAAATGAATACTTCAAATGGAAGTATTCTAATTCAATTGGAGATGGAAAAAACTCCTGTAACAGTAGCAAATTTTGTAGGCCTCGCAGAAGGTAAAATTGCAAATAATGCAAGAGGAGAAGGTGAGGCTTATTTTGATGGATTAACTTTTCATAGGGTTATTCCTGATTTTATGATTCAAGGTGGTGATCCAATGGGTGTTGGAAGTGGAGGACCAGGATATCAATTTAAAGATGAATTTCACCCAGAACTGAGTCATAATTGTGCAGGAATACTTTCGATGGCAAACGCTGGACCCGGAACCAATGGAAGTCAGTTCTTCATTACTGTAAAACCCACCCCTTTCTTAGATGGAAGACATACCGTTTTTGGCAAAGTAATCGAAGGTGTAGAGAATGCAGTTGCAATATCACTAGTAAACAGAGATGGAAGAGACATGCCTCTTCAACCTGTTTTTATTAAGTCTGTGGAAATAATCCGCGTAGGTGAAGCTGCAGAGAGTTTTGATGCTGCTAAGACTTTTGAAAGTTTGAAATAATGCAAACCGTAGATTCATATAATTTTACGAATAAGCGTGCACTTATTCGTGTAGATTTTAATGTGCCTTTAAATGATTCGTTTGAAATAACAGATGATAGTCGAATGACCGCTGCCTTGCCTACGATTCAAAAAATTTTGAAAGATGGCGGATCAGTAGTTCTTATGTCTCACTTAGGACGTCCTAAAAATGGACCAGAATCTGCGTTTTCTTTAAAACATTTGGTTTCCCATTTATCAAAACTTACCAAATCAGATGTATTATTCACGGAAGATTGCATTGGTGATGGTGCTTTTGAGAAAAGCAAGTCATTGCCCAATGGGACCATATTGCTCTTAGAAAATTTACGTTTTTACAAGGAAGAAACTGCTGGGGATAAGGATTTTGCATCGGCACTAGCTCGACACGGAGATATATATGTGAATGATGCTTTTGGAACTGCACATAGAGCTCATGCCTCCACTTCAATAGTTGCTCAGTTCTTTGAACACAGATGTTTTGGATATCTAATGGCAAATGAAGTTGCAAATGCTAAGAAACTCATGAGTAATCCAGAAAGACCATTTACTAGTATAGTGGGAGGTGCTAAAGTGAGTGATAAGATTCTAATAATTGAAAATTTACTCAATGTTGCGGATCACATTATAATTGGTGGAGGAATGGCATATACGTTTAAAGTTGCTCAAGGTGGGACGATAGGGAATTCCTTGTTTGAAGAAGAAAGGGTAACTACTTGTAAAGAAATTCTCGAAAAAGCGAAGTCCAAAGGTGTTCAAATTCATTTACCCGAAGACAGTGTTGTTGCAGATGATTTTAGCAATGATGCCAATACTTCTGTTTGTGAAAGTGACAAAATTCCAAGTGGCTGGATGGGTTTAGATATTGGAGATAAGGCCTCTCGGGCTTTCTCAGATGTACTGACTAAATCAAAAACCATACTTTGGAATGGTCCTATGGGTGTTTTTGAGATGAGTAAGTTTGAAAATGGAACAAAAGCTGTTGCAAAAGCTGTTGCAAACGCAACCAAGGCTGGTGCTTTTTCTTTAATTGGTGGAGGAGATAGTAGTGCTGCAGTAAAGAAGTTTGGTTTTACGAATGATGTGAGTTATGTATCTACTGGAGGAGGTGCGTTACTTGAATTTTTCGAAGGCAAAGAGTTACCAGGCATAGCTGCTATTGAAAGTTAGAACTAAGACGTATAATTCTTTGGTTCAATTCTCAATTGCCTTGGTCTGATAACTATTAAATATCCAAATTACCATCGCTCCTATCAAACTCTTTACAACAACACCAGGTAATAATTCTAAACAAGTGTCTAGTGCTTTAGCAAAAGAGGTTGTATAAATCCCCACTCCAATGATTCCAATAGTCAATATCACTACATGTACCTGTAAGAAGAAAGCTAAAGAATTGTAAAAATTATGAGCCGATGGCTCAGTAATAAATGCAGCACAAACAAATCCAATAAAAAAACCAAGCGGCCATGAGGTAAAATATGACCATCCACTTCCACCATTAAATACAGGTAAACCTGCAATTCCTAATATAAGATATACCGAGATTACGGCCAGCTTCCAATTACGAGGAAGAAAGTAATAAGCTAATCCTAAAAACAGAGTTTGAAGCGTAAAAGAAACTAATCCGCCTAAATTGATGTCGATTTTTGAACCGACAATAAGTAATAACAAAAAAGCAACTGCTAATAGCAGTTGCTTCCTTGAAATATTTAAGTTTCTTTTATGACTTATTTTGATCTGCATAGTCAAACACCTTTTTAAGAATGTCTGTTGTTCTTGCTACGGGATTTGCACGAATATTGTCTTCCTCTTTTCTAACTTGACTAAAGAGTGCAGTCATTGCCTTATCTGTAACATATTCATTAAGGTCCGTTTCAACATTTTTACCTAAAACCATATTATATGCATTAGACACCTTCGTCCAAGGATCATTAATGTTTACTTTGTCTAATGAATTTTTTATTACAGGTGTAAATTTACTTTTCAATTGTGCTGATGTTACTCGTTTAAGGTAATCTGTAGCCGCTCCATCTCCACCTGTTACAATTCCTATAGCATCTTTAATGCTCATAGATTTAATCGCATTAACAAAAATTGGTTTTGCTTCTGCCATTGCATTTTCAGAACCTCTGTTCATTGCTGTTACTACTTTGTCCAAATACGGGCCAGCCAAAGCATTAGCAATTGGATTGCTTCTTATTTGTTGTTCTGCTTCTTGAATTTCTTTAGGCATTAAAACTTTATATGCCGCATTCTTTAGGAAACCGTCAGTTTTACCAAGGAATGAAGTTCCATTATTTACACCAAATTCTAAAGCTTGTTTTAAACCTGAAACGGCCTCACTTTCTGTAATCTTGTTAATAGTATTTGCAGTTTCCAGAACTTTAATAAGCTCCGAACACGAAGTAAGGGAGAGGGTTAATACGAGTGCTAAAATTGTGTTTTTCATTTTTTCTTTTCTTTATGTTTTTCAATTAATTGTTTTCAAAAATAATGCCGTTTATCTATGGATAAAGAAAACTTTTATAAATTACATCCATAATGTCTGTTCTAACTCCTTCTCTTATTAGTTTTCTGTTCTCTTGAGTTGGATAAACTCGGTTAGAAAGGAACACATAAATCAGATCATATTTGGGATCAACCCATACCATAGTTCCTGTAAAGCCAGTATGACCAAAGCATAATCTAGAAGCGTAATCAGAAGCAGGATTAACTCGTGACCGATTTGTTTCAGGTTTGTCCCAACCTAAACCTCGACGTGAGTCGCTTGCTTGTCTTTTTGTAAACTCATTTATTGTTTCCTCTTTCAGATATCTTACATTATTGTATACACCTTTGTTCAGTAACATCTGCATCAATGCCGCTAATGACTCAGCATTTCCGAACAAGCCCGCGTGTCCACTAACCCCTCCCAACATTGCTGCTGCAGGATCATGTACATTACCATGCACTAAACCTTTTCGCATATCTGGACTTAATGAAGTAGGAACAATACTGTTTTGATCAAACTTATTAAGAGGCAAAAATGTCAATCTTTCGATGCCCATTGGTTCATAATAAACAGCATTAACATATTCTTCAAACGAAGATCCTGTTACACGCTCAATTAGCTCTTTCATTAAAATCATCCCTAAGTCACTGTATTTGTATTTCCCTTTGGTGCCAATTTTTGATTCAAATATTCTTTGTAATATATGCTGCTTATAATCATCAAGCATGTATAATCCATTTCCAACGAATATGTTGTGAAGTTCGTTTGAAGTCGTTGAATAAACCGAATCATAAACGTTCTGATCTTTAGTAGTTTCATAATAAAACGGAATCCAATCCTTTAGTCCAGATTTGTGTTCCAACACCATTCTTATAGTTAAATATGCTTTATCGGTTTCCCAAAGCTCAGGAAGATATTTTGCCATTTTATCATCAAGAGATAACTCTCCATCTTCTACCAATTTCATTAATGTGATTGTAGTAGCAGCAACTTTGGTTATAGATGCAAGATCATACAAATCAGAATTTTCAACTTGTTGAGAACTTGAAAATGTGTGTTTTCCAAAACTTTTGTCATAAACTATTCTACCGTTCTTTGCTACTAACACCTGGCATCCCGGAGTTGCTCCAATATTGATTGCTCTTTTGGCAATTCTATCAATCTGATCCAAGCGAGAACTTGACATACCAACCTCTTCTGGTATAGCAGAGTTAAGCTCACTTATTGGATATGTAGTAACTCCCATTTCGGCTTGATATTCTCCTACTGAAATTGGTAATAGACCATTAACTCCAATAACTCCATAAATGGCTTGTGCGGCTTTTATTTGATGTGCAGAAAGATCTTCAAAGGCCATTAACATTGAACTTTGATTTGCAAAACTTTTTAAGTTATACGGATTCCCAAAATTAACAACCAACGTTTTTGTTGCCTGAGTTGCCTGTCGCACAAACTCTGCTTCTTGAGAGGTTATGCCATAAGAAGGAGGATACTTACTAGTCTTATGAATACTAATTATTGCAATATCATAATTGCTTAGTTGACTTTTCACAGCTGCAAACTGAGATAAGGAAGCATTTTTACTGATGCTTACTATTTTAGATACACCAAATTTGGTAAGTTCAGTTTGAAATTTGGTTTTTGCTCCTGATCCTATTGCAATTGAAATAACTTTCTTATTTTCCTGTTTTCGTATTGGAATGATGCTGTTATTGTCTTTTACCAAACACAGTTCTTGTTCTACCAATTTATAATTTACGTGTTTAGCTCCTGTATTATTTAAGTCATAGTCTATGTTCTCCTCATTAATCGGTTCAAATTCGTGCAAACCCATTGCATGCTTATAGTTCAATATTTTAAGTACTTTTCCCCAAACATAATCTTCACTAAGCCTACCATCTGTCATGGCTTTCTTAATTAATCGTGTTGCTTTGGGAATATCGCCAGGAGAAAGAAGTACATCATTTCCAGCCATTAATGCCTTAAGTTCTAATTCACCATCTGGGTGATACTTAGCAACGCCTTGCATATTTAATGCATCGGTAAAGGATATACCAGTAAATCCCATTTCTCTTCTTAATATACCGTTAATTGCTTTATCAGAAATGCTCATCGCACTATTCTTACGATTATCAATCGAAGGTATAAACAAGTGAGCAGTCATAACGGACATTACCCCTTGATTTATTAGATACTCAAAAGGTTTAAACTCTACACTTCTCAATCGATCTATGCTATGATTAATTACAGGTAAATCTTTGTGTGAGTCAACATCCGTATCGCCATGACCAGGAAAATGTTTTGCACAAGCCATAACTCCTGCATCTTGCATCCCAGATGCATAAGCCCAACCCTTTTTACTTACGTTTTCGGGATTTTCTCCAAACGAACGGTAATTTATTACTGGGTTGTTGGGATTATTGTTAACATCAATAACAGGAGCAAAGTTCACATGTATACCAAGACGTTTGCATTGTCTTCCAATTTCTTTCCCCATATCGTAAATTACTTTCTCATCCTGAATACTTCCTAAACCAAGTTGGTATGGATACGAGATAGTGTTTGATAAACGCATTGCCAATCCCCACTCTCCATCAATTGCAACAAGCATCTTCGTCTTAGATAGTTCCTGAAATTTATTGGTTAGTTTAACTTGCTGAACAGGATCGCCTTTAAAAAAGATTACTCCACCAACCTTGTAATCTTTAATCATACGTTCTACTTCAGCAAGATGTTTTGCTCCATAAGTAGGTCGAGCCTCAATCATAAAAAGTTGTGCAATACGCTCGTCCACTGACATAGAATCAAAAGTATTCTCAGCCCACGTCTTGTTAACCTCGTTCGGAATATTGCTGGGTGGAGCAAATAGTGTTGACGTAGTTAAAAGTAAAAGCAGTATTACTGTGTGTTTAAGCATTTGTACCATATGTATCCCAAAAAATATTCCTGAATACAAAAAAGCAGCTAAATGCTTGAAAATCAGATAAAGTAAGGCGTTTACTTGTAAACGCAAGTGTGGTATAAATAGTACAGATGAACTGCGTTTGTCTATGCTAACTGAGGATTACCTAGCTTTCTTAGGAAAATAAGATGTGACTTGAATGCTTCCCTAAAGGTTACAAATTCCTGATAATCAATCTGATACTTTGCCGCCGTTTCTTTCACAATTTGATACAACTTTGGATAGTGTGCATGTGAAATATTCGGGAAAAGGTGGTGTTCAACTTGAAAATTCAAACCACCGCAAAACCAGGTTATAATCTTATTGTTCACAGCAAAATCAAAGGTGTTCTTGATTTGATGAACAGTCCATTCGTCTTTTGTCTCTCCATCAAACTTGTCATGATTTGATAAATCAAACTTATCTACAACATGAGCCATTTGAAAAATCACGGAAAGAATCATACCCGCAGTAAATTCAACTGCAATTACTCCAATAATTACTTGCCACCAAGCAGCATCCAACACTATAATTGGTAGCACTATCATGTAAAATACATAGAATAATTTAAAGAATATTATACCTGCAATTTCTTTAAATTTTTTAATTCCTTCAGTTTTGTTTAAACCTCTTTCTCTATACTTTTTATAGGCAGCAGCATCTGCGAAAAACCATCCTAAAGTTAGAAAACCATAAAAGAAGCTCCAATAAAGGTGCTGAAATTTGTGCATCTTTTTAAGAGGTGCATCTGGTGTGAAACGGAAAAGTCCCTTTCCGTCTACATCTTCATCATGCCCATGGATATTAGTATATGTGTGATGTAATTTATTGTGCTGATTAATCCAATTGCTCGAACTTACACCTAATACATCTGCAGTTTTTCCAAATATTTTGTTTATTGTTTTGTTCTTTGAAAAAGAACCGTGATTGGCATCGTGCATAACGCCCATACCAATACCTGCTTTGGCTACACCCATTAAAATACAAATAAAAAACATTACCCAAAGTGGAAGTCCAAGAGTCATTATTACTACATAGGAGCCAAAGAAAGTAACGAGTAAAATAGCAGCTTTCATCTTCAAAGCTGAAGTTGCAAATTTTGATATTTTGTTATCTCTAAAATAACCTTCAACATTCGCTCTAAGCTCTCTGCTGAAATTACTTCCAGCTGCTGATTTAAATTTAGGTAAAACTATATTCCCCATAACGTTAAATATTTGGTGCAAAGGTAGTCAATTTATAAAATCTGCGATTTTGGGTCGTATTATACTTCTCCACGAAAATCCTGGAAGCCTGCTTTTCTCTAAAGGAAACCGTTCTAAAGGATAGAAAACTGCTTTAGGTTGCTTCAAGAAAGTAATTGTTCTTACCTTACTAAGAGTGTCAATATATATCACCATACTACCGCATAGAACGTCATTTACACCTGAATATTTAAGTGTATCTTCTTTAGCATAATATACACTCTGTCCATTCCCTTCAATATCAACTCTTCTGATTTTACCATTTGTAAAAAACGCATCCAATTTCTTTCCTGCAATTTGATTGTAAAATCCATTAGGATCCTTTTCAATAATAAAAGCATTGTTATACGCTTTTAGCTTATCAATACCTTGGCTATTTCTAAACACGATAATAGTATCCCCAGTAATTTGATTGCTATCTGTCCATAGAACAGGGTCAATATAAAATTCGATTGTACTATCCGTAAAATTATAAATTAACGAATCTGAGAACGATTGCATATCATTCTTATATAACTTAACATCTCTATATGCTGTTAACGTTCTAACTTTTGAGGTGTCTGAAGCATCAATTAGTGTGTCTGCTCTTAAATAGAGCGAATCTCCATCAATATTTTTAATTGCAATTGGATCTCCAGTTATCAGGGTGCTTTTTTTAAATCGATCATAACTCCCATATTGACCTGTAATTGTAATTTTTTCTAATGTATCAACCAACTTAATATTGCCAAAGGCCTCTCCCAGACCTGTGTTACGATAATACATCATGCTGTCAGCTACCAACTTATTATCCTTTCCTTCAATATATGCTCCCTGACTAAACTGCGAAATTTCCTTATCCGTATTATACCACCCATACTGACAATAAATTGTGTTTTCTTCACTTGTGATGTAAGTTGGTCCATAGAAATATGCAATTTTACTTACCGTATTGTAGCTCAATGTGTCAGAAGTCATTACATACTCCGGATTTGTAAGTTTCACAGAATCCTTAAAGAAAAATTCCTTGCTTCTTGAATAGTACGTTCCTCTTTTACTATAGAGTTTATCTTCTCCGTTTTGGATGTTTCCTCCAGTAGTATAATATCCAATCTTGTCAACCATATCATAGTTCAACTGATCGGTCTGTAATCTCATTTTTCCATCACTTAATCTGACATTTTTTGACACTTTGGCTAATCTAGCATCTCCATCATATTCCAAATAATCTCCCCACAGATCCAGGGTGTCTCGCTGTCGTATGTAGATTTTACTAAATGCTTCTATTTTATTTATGTCTTCATAAAACCGAGCACTATCACAATCCATCAACATAGATCCTTGTTTGAATCGCACGTTTCCCCGACACATTTGATACCTTCCTTTGGCCTGATCATAGACCAATTCATCTGAACTCAAAATCTCAATTTTAGTTTTCTTATTCTCATTATCGCTTTGAGCGAATAAGAATACCTGTAGAAGTATTAAAACGTATGTCAGTATAATTTTCAAAATAGGACTGCAAAATTATGCGGATGCTTTATGTTTGCTTAGTAATCGTGCAAAAAACGTGCTTCAAAAGTTAAAAACCTTCATAAAAGAACATCAACTCATTGATAATTCAGACCAAATTGCACTTGCAATTAGTGGGGGAAAGGATTCTGTTTTTGCCGCACACTTACTAAATGATAGAAAGCAATCATTTGTCCTAGTTCATTGCAACTTCAACTTAAGAGGTGATGAAAGTAACGCAGATGAACATTTCGTATCCAATCTATCTACTCAGCTGGATTTTTGCAACGGTATATTTATTAAACAATTTGACACTGAAACTTTTGCTCATGAACAAAAACTTACCATACAAGAAGCAGCAAGAAAATTGAGGTATGCATATTTTGATGAGTTGAAAAATCAAGGAGTTTATAATAAGTTGATTACGGCTCATCATTTAACCGATTCTTTAGAAACCTTTTTTATTAACCTTTATCGCGTATCTGGCATTAAAGGTTTAAGAGGAATACCAAAAGAACGAGACTACATTATTCGTCCTTTTCTTGCATTCACAACAGATGAAATTTTAGAACATTTAACTTCTAAAAATATCCTTTATCGAACCGACAGCTCAAATTCAGAACTTAAATACTTAAGGAATAAAATAAGGTTAAACGTTCTACCTCACTTGGAGGAAAATCTACCCGACTTTTCTAAAAACGCCATTAGGAGTATTGCCAATCTTGAAAGTGAATATGAATTACTACAATTTTTTTTAGATAGAGAAGCCTCGCTAATCACTAATAATCAGCCGAATACAAACTGTATAGAGATTGACAAGAAGTCGATTCTAAGTTATCCACAATCAGGTGTTCTTTTGTATTATATTTTAGACAAATACGGCTTTAACCATTCACAATGTCAACAAATTGTAGATGTGTGTAGGGAAGAAAGCGGCAAAATATTTTACTCTTCAACGCATCAAGTATTGATTGACAGAGTATTAATACTTGTTCAAGAACTCCCATCAAAATATGAAGAAGAAACAGTAATCTTTGGTGAAGGGTCGTACTCATTTTATGCCCATAAACTAACCCTCGAACGTATCGAGAAAGCAGTATTTAATAACAATCCTAAAGAGGAATGTGTTGAGTTACCAGAAGATGTTTTTCCTTTAGAAATAAGAACATGGAGAGAAGGAGATCGATTTAAACCTCTTGGCATGAAAGGGACTAAATTGTTAAGTGATTTCTTTATTGATGAAAAAATAGATGTGTTCAGCAAACATAAAATACCATTGCTGTGCAAAAAGGATAAAGTGCTTTGGGTTTCTAAAACAAGAATATCAGAAGATATTAAAGTGCAATCGAGAAGGAACATTTATCGCTTATCAATATCCAATATAGATTAAGCATATTTACACTATTTATCATATTGCTTCCAATCGATCTTTGTCATAAAGTGGCGTTCTAACTTTGTCCATTGACTAGGATCCTTCCATCTACCTCTTCCATAGATATAGCGTGCTTGACGCCATGTTCCGTTTCCTTGATTGTAGCAGTCTTTCAAATAATGAATACCAACAACCAAATAGTTATATCGCGTTCTTCCTCCGGATAAACCTAATCGTTTGTACATAAAATCGAATGTCCTATCAATGATCTGCAAATCCCCATCTTTAATTAAGTGCTTTTGATCATTGGGTTTGGGCCAATGACTTTCATTCATGCCAATTTCATAAACCAGCTTTGGGGGAACTCCAATTGACGAGGCAATAGAATCAGCCCATTGAAAAACTGTTTTTGGTGCCAATACATATTTGGACAAAGTGTCAAATGAGATACATGTTTTAGACGAATCATAATCACACGGGAACTTATTAATCTTTAAAGTGTATTCAACTCCTTGACTTGTGTGCTGAATAACGGTATCAAGGTCTGTAAAAGTTTGTGCACTGCTCCAAAATGCTCCTAAGAGCAAAGCTATAGACACAAAAACTTTCACTATCCATTCATGCTAACTAAAAACTCATCGTTGTTTTTAGTTCCTTTCATATAGTTAAGCATGGTACCCATTGCTTCTTCTGGATTCATATCTGCAAGATGATTTCTCATTACCCACATTTTCTGTAGTACCGCTTTATCAAGAAGTAAGTCCTCTCTTCTTGTACTTGAAGAAACAATATCAATTGCAGGGTAAATACGCTTGTTGGACAGTTTTCTATCCAATTGAAGCTCCATATTACCTGTACCCTTAAACTCTTCAAAGATTACTTCATCCATTTTAGAGCCTGTTTCAGTAAGAGCAGTAGCGATAATTGTAAGTGAACCTCCGTTTTCTATATTTCTAGCTGCACCAAAAAAACGTTTTGGTTTCTGTAAAGCATTTGCATCAACACCACCAGAAAGTATCTTACCACTTGCAGGTTGAACCGTGTTATATGCTCTTGCTAAACGTGTAATTGAATCTAGAAGTATTACAACATCGTGACCACATTCCGTTAGTCTCTTCGCTTTTTCTAAAACAATATTCGCAAGTTTTACATGCTTGTCTGCTGGTTCGTCAAATGTAGAAGCAACAACTTCGGCTTTAACGCTTCTTGCCATATCTGTAACCTCTTCAGGTCTTTCATCGATTAGAAGAATAATCATATATACTTCTGGATGGTTTGCTGCTATAGCATTTGCAACATCCTTCAATAGATTTGTTTTACCGGTTTTGGGTTGAGCAACAATAAGCCCTCTTTGTCCCTTACCAATTGGTGAAACAAAATCCATAATTCTCGTTGAATAATTATCGTGTTGATATTCCAGATTAAATTTCTCGTCTGGGAAAAGCGGTGTTAAGTGATGGAACGCAACTCTGTCTTTCACAAATTCTAGCGTTCGTCCATTTACACTTATAATGCTTATTAACGCAAAATACTTTTCTCCTTCTTTTGGTGGTCGAATATTTCCTTTTACCACATCACCAGTTTTTAATCCGTTTTGACGGACTTGATTTGGAGATATATAAACATCATCTGGAGACGGTTGATAGTTGTAATCTGCTGAACGTAAAAATCCATATCCATCAGAAATTACCTCTAATACTCCTTGAGTAGTGACTAAACCTTCTAATTCAAGATAATTTACTAATTTTTCCTCTGCTTCACGTCTCTTTCTTTTCTCTTCCTCATTTTTCTTTCTCTCCTCATCTCTTCTTTCCCTCTCCATATCTCGTTGACTGTGATCAGGTCTCTTCTTCTCAGCATCTTTGTGTCCTTCTTTTCTTGGCTGTCTATCCTCTGATTTATTATCGCTTCTGTTAGATTTTTCTCCTTTATTCTTGGATAAACGTTCTTCTCTTGTTATCCGTTCAGAACTTGGTTTGTTCTGATTAGATGGTCTTTTATCTTGAGTTGAATCATTCTTCGCCGCCTCTTTAACAGGAGGTTTCTTTCTTGGACGAGACTTTTTTGTTTCGGAAGAATTTTCACTTCCTTCCGGTTTTTTATTTGCCTTAACTGGCTTACTTCTAGGTGATTTAGCCTCTGGTTTAGAACCAGATACAGCAGCAAATTTTTCTGGGTTTACCGCTTGAAAATCTAGTATCTTGTAAATTAGGTCTTGTTTTTTAAGCCCTTTGTGCTTCACCTCAAACTTATCCGCGATTACGCGTAATTCTGGAAGAAGCATCTCTCCTAATGAAAGAATATCGTACATATATAAAAATGTTTTGTAATTATTAAAAAGTAATGTTCAAAAAAAATTGGAATTTTTGTTGTAGAACTGCCTGAAAGGCAATGCAATAGTATGTTAATAATTATTAAAAAGCAAGAAATACCTATTAAACCAATAGTCTTACTGGCTCTTCTAGTAACTCTTTAAAAGTATTCAAAAACTTAGCTCCGGTAACACCGTCAACAACCCTATGATCGCAACTTAAAGTTACCTTCATAATATGTCCTGGTTTCATTTCACCGTTTTCAACAATTACTGTTTCTTTTGCTCCACCTACCGCTAAAATACAAGCATCTGGAGGGTTCACAATTGCGGTAAATTCATCTATTCCAAACATTCCTAAATTGGAAATTGTAAATGTGTTTCCTTCCCAATCCTTTGGCTGCAATTCCTTGTTTTTAGCCTTGCCTGCCAGGTCTTTTACTTCCGCCCCTATTTGAGATAATGATTTCGAATCTGCGAATCGAACCACAGGAACCAACAAACCATCTTCAACAGCAACGGCAACACCAATGTGAACATGGTGATTTCTTCTAATTTTATCTCCTAACCAAGCAGAATTTACATTAGGGTGTTGTTTAAGACCAACGGCCACTGCTTTAACAATTAAATCATTCATCGAAATCTTAGTTTCGCTGTATTCATTCATGCGTTTGCGAGCTTCCATAGCTGCATCCATTTTTACTTCCATTGTTAAATAGAAATGTGGAGCAGTAAACTTACTTTCTGCTAAACGCTTTGCTATTGTTTTACGCATTTGAGTTACGGGGACATCCTCAAAACTCTCAACACCAACAGAGGTAGAAGTAGCAACTCCAGGAGTAACCTTAAAGTTTTCTATATCTCGTTTAACAATTCTTCCATTATCTCCGGTACCTGAAACTTGGTTAAGATTTATACCTCTTTCTTCTGCCATTGATTTAGCCAATGGTGATGCAAATACACGACCATTTGTTGCAGTTACAACAGGTGCGGGTGCTGCAGGAGCTTGCTCAGGTGCAAATGAAACACTTTCTTGAATAATTTCTGCAGGTCTTTCTTCAGCCTTTGGTGCAGTTGGAGCCGCAGATAACAAATCTTGAAAATCTTCTCCTTTTTTACCAATAATAGCAATTACCGTTTCTACAGGAACAGTTTCACCTTCTTTTACATTGAGATGTAGAACTTCCCCTTTTTCGAAATTCTCTAATTCCATGGTAGCCTTGTCAGTTTCCACATCAGCTATCATCTCACTTGACTTAACGGTATCACCAACTTTAACAAACCAACTTACGATAGTTCCTTCCTCCATCGTGTCACTCATTCTTGGTAATTTTATTGCTACTGCCATCTGTTTTTTCTATAAAGCTTCGCAAAACTAAACAACCAAGTTAAAATATTGTTGAGAATGGAAATTTTTACACGTATTTGTTTTAGACAATTAGTAGTTGATTTGTACTATAATGAATCAATACGAAGATTTTTTGAAATATGTTTTTGAAAATGGAGTGGAAAAAACTGACCGAACAGGTACAGGAACTGTAAGTACATTAGGAGGTCAACTTCGTTTTGATTTAAAGGATAGTTTTCCTCTAATTACTACCAAAAAAGTACACTTTAAGTCTGTTGTGTACGAGCTGTTATGGTTTTTGAAAGGTGATACCAACACAAAATATTTAACAGATAATGGCGTTCGAATTTGGAATGAGTGGGCTGATGAAAATGGAGACTTAGGACCTGTTTATGGAAAGCAATGGAGAAGTTGGGATGCTCCCGATGGTAGAACTATTGATCAAATTCAAAATGTTTTGGATACCATAAAGAGTAATCCAGATAGTCGAAGAATGATTGTCAATGCTTGGAATGTTGGTGAATTGGACCAAATGGCTCTTACGCCGTGCCATTGCTTATTCCAATTTTACGTCGCAGATGGTAAATTGAGCTGTCAATTATATCAAAGAAGTGCTGATCTATTTTTAGGAGTACCTTTCAATATTCCTAGTTACGCTTTACTTACCTTAATGATTGCACAAGAATGTGGCTTAGAACCTGGTGAATTTGTTCACACGTTTGGAGATGCCCATATTTATTCTAATCATTTTGATCAAGTAAAAGAACAATTAAGTAGAGCAGCTCGTCCATATCCTACAATAAAATTAAATCCAAATATTAAATCAATATTTGACTTTGATTACGAAGATTTTGAATTGATTGGTTACGATCCACACCCAAGAATAAGTGCACCAGTAGCGGTTTAAAGCATCACTAGTTTTTTGAGTGTTTTCTTGTCTGACTTCATTACATTTTTGTCAAGACGTCCTTTGTATCCATACAAACGTGCTTTGCTAGTGTGCTGCCAAATAGCCCATTTATAGCGAGGACTGTTTCTATAATCACACAACCACAAAGGATAATCTCTAAAATTGTTTTTTAGATACTTTGCATACAAATGTGGATGAGTATAGATAATTGGCTTCACACCATAATGTTGTTCAATAGTTCTGCAAAAACTCCGAATTTCTCGGATTACTTTCCGTTTGCTCGGCATCCTTCTTTTAGTATACTCCACATCCAATACTGGAACCATATTGCCTTTCTTTAATTTAGCATGTCGAATAAACTTGAGTGCTTGATTTCTTCCACTACTTGAAAAACTCATAAAATGATACGCTCCATGCAATACATCGTGTTTTTCCAAGTTTCGTTTATGTGAACGATACATCTTGTCTACAATGGTGGTTCCTTCAGTAACCTTAACAAATACGAAATCGGGTTTATTTTTTCGAACCATTAACGACCAATTGATATTTTTCTGGTATTTGGAAATATCAATTCCCCATAGCCTTCTTCCGGTCATTTCAGACAGAAATTCATCTTCTAATTCTTTTCTTTTCCGGTCAACAGCCTCTTGCACTATGGAAGCAGTATCTACATGTGTTTTCTCATGAAAAGATGGATCTGCACATTCTATAGTTGAAACTTCACAAGAAGTATAGTCTTCTGGTTCAATCTTCATTGACTCAAAAAAGGTAATAAGAGCAGCAATAAAAACGAATAATATGATAAGCTTAGATACTTTTTTCACGCGATATTTAAGCTTCAAATTTACCATCTTATGTGCATGCACATAAGTTATAACTCACATTGAAATAATAAATTGTACAAGAAGTTGGAATTGTTGATCTCTATTAACCTAGCTTATCTAAAATATCAATAGCTGCCTCTGCTATAACGGTGCCTGGTCCAAATACAAAATCAACTCCATTTTCAAAAAGATACTTATAATCTTGCTCTGGAATCACCCCTCCTGCTACTACCAAAACATCGTCCATACCTAAGTTTTTTAGTTCATTTACTACTGCAGGCATCAAAGTCTTGTGTCCTGCTGCTAAGGAAGATACGCCAAGAATATGTACATCATTCTCCATGGCTTGTTTAGCTACTTCTGCCGGAGTTTGAAATAGGGGTCCTATATCTACGTCAAATCCTAAATCAGCGAAAGCAGTGGCTATTATCTTAGCTCCCCTATCGTGACCATCTTGACCCATTTTGGCAACCAGTATTCTTGGCCTACGTCCATCTTTTTCTGCAAACGCATCTGCTGCTCTCCGAGCTGTCTGTACTTTATCGTTGTCTTGCACTTCTTTCAAATATACGCCACTTATTGTTGCGTTATTCGCTTGAAATCTACCAAATACTTTCTCTAGTGCGTAAGACATTTCTCCTAAAGTTACTCTTGCTTCCGCTGCTTCCACACATATTTGAAGAAGGTTTTCATCTTCAGCTGCTGCTGATTCTAGCTTAGCAATGATGGCTTGTACCTTGGCTTCATCCCTTTTTGCTTTTACAGCATTGATTCTATCTATTTGGCTTTTTCTTACTGCATCATTATCTACTTCGAGAATATCAAAGTCTGCTTTTTCGTCTGTTTTGTACTTGTTTACTCCTACGATT
>JABDQY010000104.1 GCA_013042025.1 Bacteroidia bacterium | reverse complement strand
ACGTTTACCGTAGATGGTGACGGTGGGCTTGGTTTAATTGTAGCACCGAAAGCGATGGGTATAGCAATTGAACGGGCAAAATCATATGGTTCTGGTTGGGGAGCTATTCAAAACAGTAATCATTTTGGAATAGCAGGATATCATGCTATGATGGCTTTACCGTATGACATGATTGGAATGGCGATGACCAATGCAACGCCATTTATTCCGCCAACGCACAGTAAGCAGGCTATGCTTGGCACAAATCCTATAGCATATGCATTCCCTACCGAGAGAAATAAACCTCTGGTAATTGATTTGGCAACTGCTTCTGTTGCTAGAGGTAAAATTGAAATAGCTAGAAGAGAAAATAAAGAAATTCCTTTAGGTTGGATGGTAGATAAGCAAGGTAATCCTAGCAAAAATGTGGATGAGTTGAAAGACGGAGGGATGCTTACACCGCTTGGAAGTCTAGAAGAACTAAGTAGCCATAAGGGATATGCTTTGGGAAGTTTGGTTGATGTTCTTACAGGAGTTCTTTCCGGTGCAAACTATGGAAAGTGGGTTCCGCCTTTCGTAAGTTTTTTACCTATGCTTCCAAATTTACCGGGTAAAGGATTAGGGCATTTTGTTGGAGCAATGGAAGTTGAAGGATTTAGAGACACGGATGAATTTAAATCAAGCTTAGATCATTGGATTGATTCGTTTAAATCAGCAGAACGAATGAACTCTAATCAACAGGTCTATGTGCCAGGTGAGAAAGAATATTTAATTGAAGAAGACCGAACAGATAATGGTATACCATTAAATGAGAAGGTTATAAAAGATCTTGAGGGATTAGGGAAGAAATTTGGATTTGGCATTTCATAATTCAACTCAATTTATTTCGTAGTCAATTTCAATTAATTCTATTTAAATGCTCGTAAATAGAATTCCTCTCCTGTAGTAATTAAGTCTCACACTTTTTCTTAAATTCGCCATTCAATTAACTCACATGAAAAAGTTTTCTTTAATACTCTTAGTTGCAGCTGCTCTTTTTGCATGCAATACAAAACAAAATGATAATTCGAGCTCTACAGCTGTTGCTGAAGAGAAAGATCCCAATCGATTTGCTGACTTAAAAATATTGTCTTACGATGCCTCAGGTATTGAGGATTTAACTACGAAACAAAAAGAATTGGTTTACTATTTATCTCAAGCTGCATTAAGTGGAAGAGAGATAATTTATGCACAAAACTACAAGCATAATATTCAAATAAAGAGAACATTAGAGGAGATTTATCAAAAATACGATGGCGAAAAATCTGGCGAAAATTGGGAAGAATTTGAAGTTTATCTTAAACGTGTTTGGTTTAGCAATGGTATTCACCATCATTATGCAGAGAAAAAGTTAGAACCCAAATTTGATAAAACGTATTTTGAAGAATTGGTAGCAAATACTAAAGATGCCTCTTGGCCTACTTTGGAAGGAGAAACTGGAGAGCAAATGATCGCTAAGCTAGTTCAAGTAATTTTTGATCCTGCTGTTGACGCAAAAAAAGTAATAAAGGATAAAGGAGTCGACAAAGTAGCTTTGTCTGCTAATAACTATTATGGAGATGGAGTAGGTGAAGAAGAGGCTATTGCTCACTACAAAGCAATGGGTGTTTCAGGAGAAAAGGAACCAATTGAATACGGTTTGAATTCTAGATTGGTTAAAATGGACGGAGAGCTAGTTGATTTAACATACAAGTCAGGTGGCTTATACGGAGAAGCCATGGATGCGATGATTGGTTGGCTTGAAAAAGCTAAAGGTGTTGCAGAAAATGAGGCTCAAGCAAATCATATTGGAATGCTAATAGAATATTTTAGAACTGGAGACTTAAAGCAATGGGATAAAACGAATATTAATTGGGTAAATAGTACCGAAGGAGATATTGATTTCATATTAGGATTTATAGAAGTATACGGAGATGCAATTGGATATAAAGGTGCATTTGAAGGTGTCATTCAAGTGAATGACATGGAGGCTTCAAAAAGAATGGCAGTTTTAAGTGAGAACGCACAGTATTTTGAAGACAATAGTTCTATAATGGACGAGCACAAAAAGGAAAATGTAGTTGGTGTTAGTTACCGAGTTATTAATGCTGCAATGGAAGCAGGTGATGCAGCTCCTGCAACTCCAATTGGAATTAACCTTCCAAATAGTAATTGGATAAGAAGCACCCATGGCTCAAAATCAATAAGTTTAGGAAACATAGTTGAAGCTTACAATTCGTCAAGTGGAGGAAGTTCTGTGAATGAATTTTATTTAGATGAAGATGTGAAATCAAGAATTAAAGAACATGGCAAGCTGTCAAGTAAAATGCATACTGCCATGCACGAAGTTATTGGACATGCTTCTGGAAAAATAAATGAAGGAATTGGAACACCAAAAGAAACACTTAAAAACTATAGCAATACGCTAGAAGAAGCTCGTGCTGATCTAGTTGCTCTTTACTATATCTATGATAATAAGCTAGTTGAACTTGGATTAATGCCAAACCTTGATGTTGGTATGGCTGAATATGATAGCTATATCGCAAACGGAATGATGTTACAACTTCGTCGTTTAGATGAAGGTGAAAACATTGAGGAGGACCATATGCGTAATAGACAGTTAAATGCTAGTTGGGCATACGAGAAGGGTATGCAAGAAAATGTAATTGAGAAGAAAGTGGTTGAGGGTAAAACATACTTTGTAGTAAATGATTATGCTAAGTTGAGAGATATTTTTGGTGAGCTTCTTAAAGAAATTCAAAGAATTAAATCTGAAGGTGACTATGCAGCAGCAGAAGCTTTAGTAGAAGGATATGGCGTTAAAGTTGATGCTGCGATTCATAAAGAAGTAAAAGAACGATATGAAAGTTTAAACCTTGCACCTTATAGTGGATTTGTTCAACCTCGCCTGACTGCACAGTTCGATGATGAAGGTAATTTCGTAGACTTAGAAGTAGGAGAAGAGGATTATGTAGCTCAGATGCTACGTTTTGCTGAAGAATATGCTTTTGTAAAGCCAGGAGAATAAGCTTAAATATGAAATGGGAGTTGATGATTTTTTAAATCGTTAATTACAATGTTCTGCGATGAAGAGTAAATGGGCCAAATTGGTAATTCTAATATTTTTTTTAATTGCCTTTATTGGTAGTGCTATTTGGATGTATCAAAAGTATGTTGTACCAAATAGTCCTTATAACAAAGACATTAAACTAAGGGGTATGGAATAATGTCTGATGTCACTATTCATCCTTCTTGGAGAAAAGAATTAAAGCAAGAATTTGATTCGAGTTATTTTCAGAATCTAACACAATTTCTTAAACAGAGGAAAACGAAAGGAGCAATTATCTATCCTCCTGGTAATGAAATATTTAATGCATTTGATCTAACTCCTTTTGAAGAAGTTAAAGTGGTAATTCTTGGTCAAGATCCATATCATGGTGAAGGTGAAGCTCACGGATTATGTTTTTCTGTTACGGATGGAACTCGAATACCACCATCACTGCGAAATATATTTAAAGAATTACATGCAGATATTGGATGTGAAATTCCATCAAGCGGAAATCTTTCGAAATGGGCTAAACAAGGAGTGTTTTTACTCAATTCAATATTAACAGTAGAGCAAAAAAGTCCTGCAAGCCACAAAGCAAAGGGATGGGAAATGTTTACCGATGCTGTTATGAAAACCATCTCTGATAAAAAAAATGGAGTAGTTTTTATTCTTTGGGGAGCTTATGCTAAAAGCAAAAAAGGTTTAATTGATGAAAAGAGACATTTAGTATTAGAAGCACCACATCCTGCAGCTGAAATCTATGCTGGTGGTAAGGCTGGATTTTTTGGAAGTAGACCTTTTAGTAAAGCCAATGATTATTTGAAGAACCCAATTAAATGGGATTTACTTTGACATGGTGACTTTTTCCACTTTGGTGACAAAGTATTTAGTTTCACCTAGAAAAGGTACCTTGATGTATTTCTCGTCGTAGTACAGTTTAACTCTATAACCACCATCAATAGCATTGTCCAATTGGTCCAATACTTCTTGGTTATCCCTCTTAACCGAAAAATGCCAAATACTAGAGGTTATATCTCCGTCCATATCTCCAAATCCTCCAGTGTTAAGCTGTCCTTCGTATGTTTTAAAGATGTAGCCTTTTTTACTGATTTTAATTACCTCACCTGCTCTCTTACCATCACTAAAATTTGCGTAAAGAGCAAATAAAACGATGATTACGCCTGCAGTAATAGATAACCCAATGATCCAGAGAAGTATTTTTTTAAGAAAGTCCATGATTGTAATTAATTAGTGCAAAGCTAGTACATTCTTCCATTGCTTTTCAAATTGTAAGATAAATTGCTTGGAGAATTCGGCTATTGATATGTTGCCTACTTCACGCTCAATTGACGTCACTTGCTTATCTGTTATTCCGCAAGGAACAATGTGGTTGAAATACTTGAGGTTTGTTGAAACATTTAAAGCAAATCCGTGCATGCTAACTCCCTCTTTTACACGTATGCCTATTGCACCAATTTTTCTTTTTATTTCATTTTCTGTTCCAACCCAAATCCCTGTTAAGCCATTTATCTGAAAAGCTTCAATTTCAAATTGAGAAAGTGCTTTAATTAACGAAGATTCTAATATTTCAACATATTTTTTAACCCCCACACCATGATTTCTTAGGTTGATAATAGGATATCCCACCAGTTGTCCGGGTCCGTGATAGGTTATATCTCCACCACGTTCAGTTTCAAAAACTTCGGCATCTATGTTTTCAAGAAAGTTTTTGGAAATAAGTAGGTTGTTTCTATCTGCACTTTTACCAAATGTGTATACATGAGGATGCTCACAAAGAATTATTGTATCCTCTCCCTTTTCAAGAACTTTTTTATGAATTTCCTCTTGAAACTCTAATCCATCTTGATAGCCAATTAATCCGATGTTCTTAACTTGAAATTTCATTTTTAATTCGGCTTTTTACAAATATGCCAAGAATGTAGAAAATACCGATAAAGCTTGCTATTCTCCCAATGTAGTCACCCAGCTTAGAATAAACAGTCATCTTAGCATGGTTGTTTGTTTGAACTTTAATGACACTTTCTTCCCACCAATTTGTTCGTTCAATTATTTTGCCCTTTCGGGTTATTCTACAACTAATTCCGGTGTTTGCACTTCTAATTACCTCTCTTCTGTTTTCAATTGCTCGCAATGAAGCGTAATACATGTGTTGTTTGTATCCATCAGTATCTTTCCACCAACCATCATTGGTAATAACTAAAAGAATTTCAGCCCCTTTATTTACAAAATCCGCAACATATCCTGGAAATACACTTTCGTAACATATTAGAGGAGCAAGATCTGGTTTATTACCTGCTTCAAATACTTTAGCTTCTTTATCACTTCCTAAACTACCTGATATACCGCCCATATCTAAGCTGAAATATTCTAGAAACCCAAAGAGTTTTGGATAAGGCATCTTTTCCGCACCTGGAACCAATTTTGATTTATGATAGTAGTCTATATTCCCAGCACTATCAACCTCCATGGCAGTGTTGTAGCTTTCATAAAATTGGCCGCTTGGAGTTTCTCTGGCGGTTGGACTTCTAGGTTCATTCTTATCGTAGAAGTTATAGGTTGAAATTCCAGTTATGAGGTGAATGTTAGGATGTTGTTTAACAAATTGCTTTAACACTTTGATGCTCTTAAAAGCTTTGCTGTTATCCTCGTCTACGTATTCCACGACGGCTGTTTCGGGAAGAATTACATATCTAGTCTTTGCCGTGATTTCTTTTTCTGCTAAACCTAGCATATGAACTAAATTCTTCACTTCTTCACCAGGAGTAAACTTGTCATTGTAAGGATCTATATTTGGTTGAACGATAATGGTTTCAAACGTTTCAAATTTGGCATACGAAACTTGAGAGTTTAAGAAACCAAAGACAAATGAAATTAAAATTGGTATGGCCAGAAGCAAAGCAGGTTTTAACCAGTTAATAGCCAATCCTTTTTGCCATCCTTTGTATAAAGAAACATTGAGCAATAATACCCACAAACTGCCTCCTAATGCTCCAGTAATTTCATACCATTGAACTGTAAAATTGTGTTTACTAAATACGTTTCCTAAAGTCAGCCAAGGCCAAGTCAATTCCCAGCTAAGGTGCAGGTATTCAAATGATAACCATAGAGTTATGAAAACAAATAAGGCTCTGCTATCGCCGAAGTGTTTACGAGCTTTTCGATATCCATACCAAGGAAGATACATTAAGAATGCATTTGCCAGCATCATAAAGATACTTGCTTCTGCCTGTGCGTGCCAAACCCACCATGTGGTCAAGATATTCCATATTAAAAGAGCTGCATATATCAGCCAACCTTCTCTTTTTCTTCCATTTGTTTCATTTTCTAAAATAAACAAAGGAACAAATGCAATGAAACTGAGAAAGAAGAAGTCTCGTGGTGGCCATGCCAACCAGAATAATAATCCTGGAAGCAGCGTTAAAAGTGCTAATTTTAGTTTTCTATTTTGAATCATAACCAGCAACTAGAAGGACAAATTCTCCCTTTGGTTCATTCTTTATAAAGTGGTCTGCAATTTCTGAAACGGGTCCTTTAATATTTTCTTCAAATTTTTTAGTGAGCTCTCTTCCAACAGCAACAACTCTGTCTTCACCTAAAAGCTCTTTTATCATGTTAAGGGTTTTTACAATACGATGAGGACTTTCATAGAATATTGTTGTTCTTTTTTCTTCAAGTAAGTTTAGAATTTTAGTCTGTTTTCCCTTTTTATGAGGAAGAAAACCTTCATATACAAAGGTGTCGCAAGGTAATCCAGAAGAAACTAAAGCTACAATTGCAGCTACTGCACCTGGTAAAGTTATTACTTCAATATCATTATAAATTGCTTCACGAATAAGTAGAAATCCAGGGTCAGATATGCCAGGCATACCGGCATCAGAACACACAGCAAACGTTTCTCCTCCTTTTATTTTGTCTATTACAGTTTGAAGATTTTTATGTTCATTATGCTGATGAAAGGCTACTAGTTTTTTGCTAATTTGATAGTGGTCCAACAGCTTTTTAGTTTGCCTAGTGTCCTCGGCTAAAATAGCATCAACACTTCCGAGCACTTCAACAGCTCTGTATGTGATGTCTCCTAAATTTCCTATTGGAGTTGGTACTATGTATAATTTACCTTGTATCAAAATTCGAGCAAAAATAGGTAATATTGAAAGTGTTTACGAGACTTTTAAAAGGATATATTGGGTTTATATCGATGCTCTTAGCTTCAAGCGTTGCAGCACAAACTATTCAAACTTTGGAGACATTGCCTGCTGTGTTAAACGAGAATAGTGGAATGGTCGCTTATTCTAGTAATACCTTTTATTTTATTAATGATGGAGGAAATGCAGCATCAATTTATAGATATGATACCATTAGCAAAATTGCTAATGAGATTATAGTTAGAAATGCCTCAAACGTTGATTGGGAAGACTTAGCACAAGATAAAAGCGGAAATCTATACATTGGGGACTTTGGAAATAATGATAACAATAGAAGCAATTTAGCAATCTATAAGGTTGGGAATCCTGAGCTTGCTGGTGATACTATGAATGCTGATACAATTCAATTTATTTATGAAAACCAAAGTGCCTTTCCCCCTTCATCTAATCTACTAAATTTTGATTGTGAAGCAATGATTTGGTATGAAGACAGCTTATATCTATTCACAAAGAACAGAACAAATCCATTTGATGGTTGGTGTTATATGTATGTATTACCAGATGCCGCCGGCTCGTACAATGCTCGATTGAAAGATAGCTTTCAATTCCCAGGTTCAGCAAAGGAGTTCGAATGGATAACGGCCGCTGATTATTCCTATGTGGGAAAGGAGCTTATTCTTCTCTCCAGTGGCAAAATGCACTTGTTTGAAGCTGGAGAACTTGGGGATGATTTTTTTAGTGGTACTCATACCACATTTGACTTTGGACATTTTTCTCAGAAAGAAGCAATAGCATTCAGTACTGATG
>JABDQY010000263.1 GCA_013042025.1 Bacteroidia bacterium | reverse complement strand
TTTATGTTAAAATTGTCATTCACTTTGGTAATTATACCTCCTTGGTAACTCAAACCAAAATTAGTAGTGTTTAAAGCATTGCTTGCTACTACATCGTAGTTTATATCTAGCAACCGTTGATTTCCTTTCACGAGATTCTCATAGAATGGAGATACAGATGCAAATAAGCTAATGACCTCAAATTCATGTTGATAGACAAGTCCCAATTCTATGTGCATGAACTGTAAATCCCATTCGCTATTTACTTTATTTGTAATATAACTTGCACCAACTTTCCTCATCCCAATAGAGCTTCTGAAATAGAGGTCTTTGTAAACATCTACCTTAATTCCTAGATCATAGGCTCCAAGAAATTTACCTTTATAGTCCACATCGGTCTCCCCTTGGCTATTGGTAAATTTAAAGTTTGTAAAATTTTGACTTGCGTCTAAAGTTAAATTAAGTTGGGCACTAGCCGGACTAAAAAATCCAATCAGTCCAACTACAATTAATAGTTTGAAGTATCTACGTATCATATTAGTGATTAATTATAAGTTTTGAAGTTTGTGGTTTGTACTCGTCACAAGAAACTGTTACGAAATAGGTGCCTGTAGCCCATATAGAACAATCTATATTTATACTGCTATCTACACTATAATCTTGCTCATGAATTATCTTACCATGAATATCCATAACAGCTAGACTCAAATTGGTGGCAACTAAATCAAGTTCAATTTGAACTAAATTGCTAGCAGGGTTTGGGAAAACATTCAATTGCAATTGCAATGCTTGTTCAGATAACATAGCCCTTTGTGGTTGAATAAATCCTGGTGTAAATTGGAAGTCAGTACTGGAGGTACTAACGTCGTAAGATTGACCAATTGCAGCAGCCATATAGGTATTGCCAGATACAATTGATCCGCCTAAAGTTCCAACACTCTGGCGAATTATTGTCTGTGCATTACTCATGTTCCCAACTAAAAGAAACATGGAAATTAGTGCACAGAAGATTGCATTTCTTCTCATAAATTAATTAAGGTTAGAAGAAACGATGCTTTATACAAACGCCTCTACTTAGTCCGCTAAGTTAACAATTTGTTAACAATTTGAAAAAGTAACTCTATCGAATTGATAATCAGCCTATGTTTCTTTATGCTTTGGGAAATAATTAAACCCTGTTTAAACCACCAAAAACCAATCCTCTCAATTCTATTGGAATTGTAAGATATCAAAGTCCATTTTTTTAATTTTCCCTATATTTACTAGCAATATGAAACTTACAACCCCTCTTTTAGTTCTAACTTTTACCATTCTCTTTTCGTGCAATGGCGATGAAGAAGTAGCCCCAACATTTACTCCTCTTGGCCAGAAAATAATTGGAGATTGGATAGTTGCTGCGTCAATTGATAACAGTAACGAAAGTACTTCAACTTATCCTGCCACAATCGATGATTTTACAATCTCATTTAAGAGTGATAGTAGAGTGCAATTGAATGGCCCTTGCAATGCAGGTCAAGCTCAAAACTTTGTGTATACAGAAAGCGGAACGCTCGTTCTATCTGATATTGTCACTACTTTAAAATTTTGCTCAAGTATTGAAAACGATTGGGAAAGTAGAATAGTTGGTGGATTAAATACCTCTTATCATGCAACTATATCTGGAAACAATATGGAAATCCTCACCGATGGGAATTACTCACTTAAACTAGAACGTCAGTAATAGCTAATTGCTCAAGAATAATATGTTTAGTAACAAGAGTTTCCATATTTGCTCTTTGCACATCCATTCTAATGGTTTGTAAAGTGCTGTATAGGTTGAATTAATAACAATGCTGTTCAGTACTATGAATGCTACGAGTATTTTTAATCATTAACCACTGTAAACTTTCCTGTAACCACGACTGCTTCTGGCACGTCACTTTGGTTAACAATTATTCGTGACATAACACAACTTAGACTATCGGCGACGATATAATTACCCGACCATTGCATACGAGCAAAACCATCAACACTGATTGTTGGCGATGATGCTTCATAAAGTCTTGGATCTAATTCTGCTCCTGTACCTACCTTTACTTCTGTGGTGGATAATGTTGCTGTAAGTATGTCAAAAACATTTTCTAAAATAGATTTTGTATCGGAAAATGATTGAATACCCATCTTTGAAATGTAGAAGAATCTACCATATCGCTTATTATTCTCAGAATGTCATCTATATCTCTGTAGCTCAATGTAAATCCAAGTTTAGCACACAGCCTTAATAAAAGAGTAGGATTAATGATATATAACCTTCCCTATTGTTTTAATTCAATTCAGCAATTAATTCGTTAAATTTAATTTAACCAAAATACTTCTGAGACAAGGTTCCTTTAAACGTCAGCTTTATAGAAACATTCTTTTTAACAGGCTCTCCTGATGGTGGATTACCAGCATGACCTATGTCGTAAAGATCAGCAATTAAATCAATTCTAATGGTGTAGATGCCATCTTGATAATCTATAGTCAAAGACCCACTTTTCTCTTCATAAAAGCCAGACACCTCAAAATTTGCAAGGTTCCAATCCATAAACACTCCTGCAATAAAGGTGTTCGGAACCAAAACGGAACTTGTATAAATGTCATCCTTGAACGTGTACGCTCCAGGCGAAATATAATCCAAACGATTCGTGACTACTGTTATTTCCATCGCATGTCCAACTCCTGAAATAGTGCTCTCAGTTCTTTGAAAATCATCGGTAACGATATATATCGGTGCATAATAAACACCAGGTGAATGTTCCTCAAGTTTAAGTAGTTCACCATGGGCAAGATTGTGAATAACCCCATCAATAACCATTTCATTATCAAACACTTCTGGTTCGGGGACTGGTTCAGTTTTATCTTGACATGAAATTGCAGCAGTAGTCAGATAAAAACCAAGAATAACAACGACAAAACACTTTAATATATTTTTCATAATGACTAATTTAAGTGAGTTAAAAAACGATGAAAAGGCATTGAAGCTCTCTCAACTCAAAGTTCATCAAATATTCCGACACTAAACACAAATCTTATATGATTTTGGTCATTCTCATAACTATTTAAAAGGAATAACCTACCCCAACACCAGGTAGGAACAAGATATCCTCCTTATAAGACCCTTTAGTTGAATGCACATATATCGCAGCTGTTACTACTAAACCTTTATCACCTATAAAACGATATCCTGGTCTTATAAAGAAATCTGGCTTTTCTTCTCCAGTAAGAAGGTAAAAAGTGGTTCCGCCTAAACCAATCTCTCCAAAATGTTTCTTTTCACCTATCGAATAGTTTACTGAAGTAACTGCAAAAACACCATCGTATACAGCCAGTCCTATCCTCCCACGTAATGCATGTTTAGCAGAGAAACCATATGTGAAATCGTAATTAGCAGATCCAAAGAATAGACCTGGACCGAAAATCTCATAGTACACTGCATGCTTTCTCATTGGCTCAAATAAATTGACTTGAGCTGAAGAGGTAATTGCAATTAAACCCAAGCAAATAAGAGTTAATAAACGCATACATGCAATTTCGACAATTTATGGCGTATTACAACTGACCATTATCATATAAGCCCTATGCAGTTATACTGAGGTAGATTCCATATGAGATAGAGAAAAATGGTGCAAATCGCTATCTTTGTTAGCCTAACCCTTAATAATTCATTATTATGAAAAAACTTATTACACTCACCTTGCTTTTGGTGCTAGGATGCACATTTAGTTTAACTGCTCAAGATTTAGGCCATAGAAGCATAGTTAAAACAGATTTGAAGGCTTATGTCCCTGTAAACTTTAATGTAATATCAAGTATTAATTTGAACTATGAATTTAAAATAAATAAGAAATTTAGTACCGGAATAGTTGGTGGATCGCTTATTGAGCGTACGCTTGAATTAGGTGCAGCTGGAACAGCCGGATCAGGAGAAAAGCTAGCATATAAGGGAGAAATTACCCCAACAGGATATTTTTTAAATCCCTATTTCAGAATGTATACAAAAGAAACGTTCAACGGTTTTTATGTTGAGGTGTTTGCTCGTCATTACAATTATGATTTTCTAATTCCTTATGATTACGACAAAAGTGGAGGTACAATTGTTGCCAATGCAGTTGCAAATGCTAAAGCGTATGGTGGCGGCCTCGTAATCGGAAATCAATTCCAATTTGGTAAGATGTTCGTTTTGGATATTTATGCAGGTGCAGGAATGGGAGTTGGAAATGCTCACGCAGAAACAAACGACCCGAATTTAGATGCACAGGACTTTCAAGACATCAAACAAGAAATGGCTGATTTAGAAGATGTAGAAATTGCATTGGTAGGTAAGGCAATCAATAACATGACCTATGGTGCAAATAGCACTTCTGCTTGGGCTGACGTGAACAACTATGCAATTCCAATGCTTAGAGCCGGAGTAGCATTTGGAGTTATGTTCTAAGCGGTATACCGTATTAAAACAGATTATAGATTCAATATCCTTATTTTCCTTCAAGAGTATCTAGCTTTTAGATTACCCTTCCGCAGTATCTTTTTGCTTTCTTTTCCTTTTATTGTTCCAAGCTTATCATCCAACCAAACAATTGCACCCGTCGGACAACGCTCTATTGGAAGTTGGGTTTTATGATTCTCAGAATAGTTTATTACTGGTAGATTATTAACCATTTCAATGAGTTGGC
>JABDQY010000261.1 GCA_013042025.1 Bacteroidia bacterium | reverse complement strand
AGACCTTTAAAAAGAGCTATTCAAAAATATCTTGAAGATCCATTGGCTGAAGAAATACTGAAATCAGATGTTAAGGAAGGTGATCTTCTAAAAGTTGATTTTGATAAAAAGGCAGATAAATTGACCTTCAAAAAAGAAAAAAAGAAAGGTAAACCTGAGAACAAGGAAGCTTAATTTTTCTATTTAGTATATTCACTTTATTATTTTGATTATCACTAAATGTTGAATACTATCTATTCTTCATTTGTTGTAACTTTGTGCCTCTCATGGAAATAGGAAAATCACTCTTTAATTTTAAGCTAAAAGGCACTGACAATCGATTCTACGATAAGTTTTCATTTGCTGATAGAACTGCTTTGGTGTTAGTAGTTACCTGCAATCATTGTCCTTATGCCAGAGCATATTGGGATCGCTTAATCAAATTGTACAATATGTATGAGGAGGATAATTTGATGATTCTTGCTATTAATCCAAATGATGCAGATCAATATCCTGCCGACTCATTTGATGAGATGAAAAAGCTTAAAAAGCAACTTAAATTGCCTTTTCCGTACCTGCACGATGAAGATCAATCGGTAACCACCAAACTTGGTGCAACTAGAACACCTGAAGTTTTTGTGTTTAACAGCAAACGAAAATTGGTATATCAAGGTGCAATTGATGACAATTGGGAAAACGCAAGCATGGTAATGCGTGTGCATTTACAAGACGCAATTGAATATACGCTAGATGGTATGGAGCCTGACTACACTGAAATTCCAGCTGTTGGCTGTAGTGTGAAGTGGAAAAAGTAAACCGTTGAACACATTCCTAAATAAAAATATAATCATAACCGGTGCATCTTCTGGTATAGGAGAAGCACTTGCAATTGAATTCGCGAAAGAAGGAGCTAATTTGATATTGGCGGCAAGGAATGTAACAAAGCTTGAAGAACTCAAGTCTTCGTTAAATGTATCAGGATCTATTTTAGTTCAAAAATGCGATGTTACTTCTGAAGAAGACTGCAAAGCTCTAATCGACGTGACAGTTAAGAAACTTGGTGGTATTGATGTTTTAATTAACAACGCAGGTATCACTATGAGAGGTTCATTTGAAGATGTAAACCCAGATGTTCTGCGTCAGGTGATGGATGTCAACTTCTGGGGAACCGTATACTGCTCTCAGGCAGCAATACCAGAACTCTTAAAAACTAAAGGAAGCTTAGTTGCGGTATCTTCTGTTACAGGATTTAAAGGTCTTCCAGGAAGAACAGGATATGCATCCTCAAAGTTTGCCGTAAATGGATTGTTTGAATCAATTCGAATGGAATACATGAACCGTGGTATTCATGTTTTAACTGCATGTCCAGGATTTACCAGCACTAATATTCGTTTCAATGCCTTAAATGAAAACGGTAAGAAACAGGATGAATCCCCTACTGATGAGAATAAGATGGATTCGCCAAAACAAGTAGCCTTGGATATAATGCAAGCCATTCGTGATAGGAAAGATTTCATGTTGACCAACAAACAAGGAAGAATCATATTTTGGCTCAACAAGTTTTTTCCGAGAATGCTTGAAAAAAGAATTCACAACGTAATTGCTAAAGAACCAAATTCGCCTATTAAATCATAATGGATTTTATACAAGAGTTAAAAACTCAAACCCAGAACGCATTAACTGATCTCTACACTATTGAAAAAGTAGAAATCAATTTTGAACAAACCAATCCTAATTTCGAAGGAGATTTTACGTTCGTTGTGTTCCCATACTTAAGGTATTCTAAGAAAAAACCTGAGGATACAGCTGCTGAAATAGGTGAATATTTAAGAGAAAAGGTAAAAGAAGTTAGCAATTACAATGTAGTCAAAGGCTTTTTAAACCTAGAGTTGAGTGACACTTATTGGATTTCTGTGGCTTCAGAAATAAGTAATAATGGACTCCGAATCCCTGCTCTAGTAAAAAACCAGAAAGTAGTGGTAGAATACTCTTCCCCTAATACGAATAAACCGCTTCATCTGGGCCACATTAGAAATAATGTTCTAGGTTATAGTATATGTAAAATTTTAGAAGCGAATGGATATGATGTCATTAAAAATAACTTAGTAAATGACAGAGGTGTCCACATCTGTAAAAGTATGCTGGCTTGGCAAAAATGGGGCAACGGAGAAACTCCAGAAAGCTCTGGAATAAAAGGTGATCACTTGGTAGGTAAATACTATGTAGAATTTGATAAACATTACCAAAAGCAAATTAGTGAACTGGTTGAAGGCGGAACGGATAAGGATCTAGCGAAAAATGAAGCTCCGTTAATGAAAGAGACTCGTCAAATGCTTCAACAATGGGAAGAAGGCAAACAAGAAGTACTTTCTCTTTGGAAAAAGATGAACGGATGGGTTTATGATGGTTTCGATGTTACCTATAACCGATTGGGAGTAAGTTTCGATAAGATTTATTATGTGTCTGACACCTACCTTTTAGGTAAGGAATTGGTTCAAGAAGGCCTTGAATCTGGTGTGTTCTTTCAAAAGGATGATGGAAGCGTTTGGGTGGACCTTACTTCGGAAGGATTGGATGAGAAAATTTTGCAGCGTGCTGATGGTACTTCAGTTTATATGACTCAAGATATTGGTACTGCAGATTTAAAGTTTAACGATTTTGGAATGGACAAGTTTATCTATGTAGTAGGCAATGAACAGGACTATCATTTTAAAGTACTTCAACTCGTCTTAAAGAAATTAAACAAACCTTATGCCGATGGTTTGTATCATCTTAGCTATGGTATGGTGGATCTTCCTGAAGGTAAAATGAAAAGCCGAGAAGGAACTGTTGTTGATGCAGATGAATTGATGGAAGAAGTAGTTGGTGCTGCTAAATCTCAAACTGAAGAATTAGGCAAAACTGAGGATATGAATGAAGAGGAATTGACCAACCTCTATGAAACATTGGGAATCGGTGCATTAAAATATTACTTATTAAAAGTTGATGCGAAGAAGCGAATGATGTTCGACCCAAATGAATCCATTCAATTACAAGGAGACACAGCTCCATTTATACAATATGCTTACACACGAATAGCATCCTTACTAAGAGCTGCTGATAGCTCGGATTTCGAAATGCCTGATAACTTAAATGAAGAAGAAAAGAGTTTGATTGTATTGATGAATAATTATCCAAATGCAGTTCACGCCGCTGCCACTCATTACAATCCTTCAGAAATTGCAAATGCAGTATATGAATTAGCTAAAGCATTTAATAAATTCTACCACGAACATTCCATTTTAGGAGCTAAAGAGAACTCCACTAAGCAATTTAGAATTGCTCTTTCAAAAGCAGTTGGTGAAACATTGAAGCATGGATTCAGTTTGTTAGGAATCGACATGCCAGAAAGGATGTAGAATAGGGTCAGAATTAAAGCTCAAAAAAAAAAGACCCCCTAATTCTAGGAGGTCTTATATCAAATTATTTAATAGATAAGACTATTTCTTACAAGGTATAACCAATTCCTATTGAATAGTTACGTTGAGGTTTCAACAATGAGAACAGTTGATTTTCAGCACCATAAGATTGGTACTCAAAATATCTTTCTGCTCCCAAAATATTTCTTGCTGCAATGCTTGCTCTCCATTTATCTTCTTTACCAAATTTTTTGGTTGCTTTTAAATTCAGACTGTGAAATGGCATCTCATATACATCAGGATTACGACTTACACCAACCACAGTTAATCTTGGCCCTTGAACATTATAGGAAAGTGCAATCTCCGTTGAAGATTTAACATGATTAAAATTTAAGAATGCATTTACTATATATGGTGATTGACCTACCATATCTCGAGTATCTTCTATAGATTCACCATCTCTTGCTGCATCAATTCTTCCCTGTTTTTCACCTGGAGTCATTTCTACTGAAGACTCAACCAAAGTGATATTTGTACCTACGCTTGTTGCATAAATTGTATCCTTTGAAATAAATTTAAGTTTACGTTTTATCTCTAGCTCTAAACCATACACATTCGCGTTTCCAACATTTTGAGGTTGAAAATTATCAGGAGCTGCAGCATCAAATGCTACGAGCTCAATCGGGTTAACAAATCTTTTATAGAAACCACTTATGGAAATCATTTGACCCTGCTTTTGGAACATCTCCCATCGTAAATCAAGGTTATCAATGTTGGTTTGAAGCAAATTAATATTACCTAAGAACGTTCTTCCTGAAATACGATCAACAATTTGAGCATTTGAAAGCTCTTTAAAAGAAGGTCTTGCAACAGTTCGTGTTGCTGATAAACGTAAGTTTTGATCAGATGTCAACTTATAGATAAAATTCAAAGAAGGTAAAATTACTCCCTGGTCAAGCACTAACGAATCAGTTAACCTGTTTCCATTTTGATCTTCACCTGTATAGTAATTTTGAGCATATTCATAACGAACGCCATAAT
>JABDQY010000260.1 GCA_013042025.1 Bacteroidia bacterium | reverse complement strand
ATGTATTTCTTATCTGTGCGTCCAGGTGCTGCTTCAAACGATACGGTGTTTTTACATGAGGTTACCAATACTGCAAAATCTGGACTTGGAGAACATAAACTAACGGTTTTAACCACCAACACCAATTACGGAGTTCCGCCTACAGTGTTTCAACCTGTTGTGGGTTTTCGGTTACAAACCAACGATACAAGAGTTTTATCAGCTACACTTCACAACAATAAAATCCACTATGTGCAAAGTACGTTAGTACCATCGCAATTAAGTTCTGGAGTTTATCATGGAATTATTTCAGATGTATCAGGTAATCCTACGATAGAAGGAGAAATAATCTCATCTGAAACGCTCGACTATGCATATCCATCTTTAGCTTTTGCAGGTAATGATGGTGCCGATGAGCATTCCATGCTGATTACCTTTTCGCATGTTGGCGAAAGTGATTTTCCTGGTACAAGTGCAGTCTTTCACAATAAGAATGAAGGCTCTGAGAGACTATATTCAGATGTTATTATGGTAAAACAAGGGGATAGTTTAATTGACGCTTTTGTACCAGATACCGCAGAGCGTTGGGGAGACTACACCGATATTCAACGTAAATACAATGAGCCTGGAATAGTTTGGTTGTGTGGCAGCTATGGAGATGATAACGCATCCAATAATGTTTGGATAGCTAAACTAAAGGTTGAGAATAAACTTGTTAAAGTAAATCAGCTGATATCGTATCCCAATCCAGCAAATAACTCAATAACTGTGGCCGCTGAATTTTCAGAATCGGAGTTAGTGAATATTCGATTGTCTGATATGAGAGGTAAAATTGTGAAGCAACTGGAAAATCAGCAAGCAGAAATAGGAATTGCTAAGTTTATGTTTAGTACAACTGGATTTGCTTCAGGTGCCTATGTTCTCTCAATTACAAATGACAAAGGAGATGTTCTGCATTCACAAAAAATTGTAATCGAATAGCCTAGATTATTATTCCTACATTTGACGTAATGAACAAAATTTTAGTGATGGGCAGCGGGAGCTGGGGAACAGCTTTGGTTAAGATTTTAATGGAGAATGAAAATGTTCATGTAGACTGGTGGGTGAGGAGTGAGGAGATGGCAGCCTATATTAATACCAATGGTTCCAATCCCAAATATCTTCGTTCAGTTAAACTAGATACTTCTAGATTGTCAGCAGGATCAAACGCCGAAGAGTTAGTCAAGAACAACGATACAATTTTATTAGTAACGCCATCAGCTTTTGTGTCTGACGTTATTGAACCAATTAGTAATGAGCTACTTGCAGGTAAAAAAATAATATCAGCGGTGAAAGGAGTTGAGCCCAACTGCTTAAAAATAGTTGGCGAATATTTGTTCCAAAATAAAGGTGTAAACGAACAGGATTTCGGGGTGATTACCGGTCCTTGTCATGCAGAGGAAGTTGCTCAAGAGAAACTTTCTTACTTAACCTTTGCGTCTGTAAATAATGCTTTTTGCAATACGATGTCAGAGGCCTTAAGTTGTAAATATATTAAAGTAACTCGTAGTGCGGATATTTATGGAACTGAAATCGCAGCTGTGCTAAAAAATGTGTATGCAATTGCCTCTGGGATTTGTCACAGCTTGGGTTATGGAGATAACTTTCAAGCCGTATTGGTGAGTAACGCAATTCGAGAAATCAAGCGTTTTATTGCGGCTGTTCATCCTATAGACAGAGATGCTGATGATTCAGCTTATTTAGGAGATTTGCTAGTTACAGCGTATTCACAATACAGTAGAAATAGAACATTTGGTTCTATGTTGGGAAAAGGGTATTCGGTACAGTCTGCACTAATGGAAATGGAAATGGTTGCTGAAGGATACTATGCAACAGAGAGCATACATAAGTTGAATGCAGAATATGAAGTGGATATGCCAATCCTTGAATTTGCTTATGCCATCATTTATGAGAATTCAAGTCCAAGAAAAAAAGCTGTTGAGTTGACCCAACAACTGAATTAATGAAAAGATATCTCATTACTTTAATCTACTCTACTCTCGCAATATTAATTGTTGCGTACCTCTTTCGAATTATGCTGTGGGATGGTAGCAAGGATCTATTATGGGCTGGTTTTTGGATGCACATAGCAACATATATTGGTTATTCTTTATTGGTAAAGGAGAAGGACAATCGAATGATGTATCCTTTGATGATTTTGGTGCTCGTTGTTTTGCTAGGAAATTTTGATTTTAACTTACCAATAATGGTAGCAAATGCAATCGGCCTAGTAATCATGTTTGCCTATGTAGCCTTTCACCTTTTTGTACCTAATTATCTTGATAAGACTACTGTGCCCAAATTAAATACAGTATCTATAATCGTGCTCGTTATTTGTGCTTTAGCTATTGCATTCAAACTGCTTAAATTTCCAATGGTTGATGTGCTATTACTTGTTGGATGTTCATCCTTGGCTTTATTAGTGTTAATAACAGGAGTAACTAAGGGCTTAACACCAAAATCTAAGACATAAAAAAACTCCCTAAGTTTCCTTAGAGAGTCTATATTTTGTCGAGGTTAATTATGAAAGTTGACTAACTGCGTAGTTTAGTTCCATCCATCCACCGGCATTGTAGCATTCAACTCCTTGAGCTTGTAAGAACCCAGTTGCCTGTCCGCTTCTTGCTCCACTCATGCAGCAAAGTAATACTGGTGCGTTTAGATTTTTAAATTCTTCAACTCGCTGTGCAACTTCAGACAAAGGGATGTTTATTGATCCCACTACATTGCCGCCCATAAATTCACCTGGAGTTCTAACATCTACTATTGTTCCTCCTTGGTCTAATAAATCTTGTATTGTCATTCTTATTTTTTTGTTTTACTTGTGTTAATATTGAATAATGAATAAATGGGACAAAAGTTAATAAAACTTGTAACTAAAAATATAGCTCCAACAATTAATAGAATCCCACCAAAGGTTCCTGTTATAGTTCCTGTGAAATAAAGTACTCCGAATAAAATTGCTAAAATAATGCGAATTATTTTATCGGATGATCCCATATTCTTTTTCATGCTGCAAATATGTAAGGTGAAAACTCAATCAACTGTAACTAAAGTAACAGCATTTTATTTACTTAATACATTGCATCCAGTGAATTGTGATGGTACTGAAGTGATTTCTGATGGAGAAATAGTTGAAGAAAATTATGAATTAGTATTTAGTCATTTAGGTGATTCCATTAATAAATAGTTCTTTTAAGAAGAAAGATTTGTGAGTTTGTTCTAACTCATTGAATATTGTAACGATGTTAATTACTGGTAACCTAAGGAAAATGAATACAGAATTGCAAGATGGAAATTCTATATATTCATTACCTATAAAAGATATTTTAAGTCCGCTAGAACCTGTTAGTTTAAATCCTATAATTGGCAAAGAGATTAGACTGGAGTTTGAAGGATATATTAATTCAATTCTTTCTGGAGAAAAAATAAAGAAGTCTTTTGGGGAGGGATTAACTTATAAAGAATTTATGGAGAGTCCTCAGGCAAGTCCAAGTATCTTCTCTCCTGAATTGAGTAGGATACATGAAGGGATTGCCATTCGCGATTATGAATGGGAAGTTCGGCATCATTTGCAACCTCATATTGTATACATTTCATTAACTAGTGGATATAAGGTTGGAGTTACACGAGAAACCAATGTTCCGTATCGTTGGATAGATCAGGGAGCAGTTCAAGCGATAAAACTGGCTGAAGTACCATACAGGCAGTTGGCAGGATTGATAGAAGTTTCCTTGAAAGAACATATCTCAGACAAAACTTCATGGCAAAAAATGCTAAAAGGAATAATTGATAATCCTAAAGATATCTTAACCGTTAGAAATGAAATGGCTGATTTGGTACCAGAAGAATTAAAAGGTTATTTGGTGTCTGAAGAAAATGTTACAGAAATCAACTATCCAATAGAATTCTATCCAGAGAAGGTAAAGAGTTTAAAGTTGGATAAAGAAAAGGTAATTGAAAAGAAACTAATTGGAATTAAAGGCCAATACTTAATTTTTGAGGATGGATCTGTGTTGAATGTTCGATCTCATAGCGGATATCGAGTTTCGATTGAAGTTTAAAAACTAAAAAAGAGTTCCAAAAAAAACCCCTACTTTTTAAAGCAAGGGTTTTTTGACATTGGAGGTTTAAGTCTCCAATCAAATTCGGGGTCATTATTTAAGGGTTAATTGTTACGTAAATTTACTGCTTAAAATTGAATTTTGGCTGCGAATTCATGAACTGTATAATTTGTTTCATGAACTGTAAAAAAAAGTTTAAAATGGGTATGTTACACCTTGATTTCCTTTAGTGCTTTCTCAAAATCTGCCTTTCGCTCTCGAGCAACTTTAACCTCTTTTGAGTTGCTTAACGTAATTATTCCCTTTTGCCGTATGTAATTATTGATATGATTAATATTTACAATTGAGGAGCGATGAACTCTAATGAAATTGGGATGCCCTGCTAACGCTTCTTCAAAGAATTTAATTTTTTTACTTACCAAGTATACTTGTTTGTTAATAAAACAAACCTTCGTGTATGACCCATCTGCTTCCATACAAGCAATATCTGAAATATCAACAAACTTTAACCCTTCAGCCATTGGTAGTGCTAGTTTTTTAAACTCGTCATTGGTCATGTTTACTTCTAACATTTCCAATCTGTTTTGCATTGTAGATAGTTCCTTTTTGTTTCTTACTTTCTTAACAGCAGCTTCAATCTTTTCTATTTGAATTGGTTTTAGAATATAGTCAACCGCCGAAACTTCAAATGCTTTTAAGGCGTACTGATTATAAGCTGTAACGAATACAATTTCAAAATTTATTTTATTAAAAAACTTCAGCAATTCGAAGCCATTGTACTGCGGCATTTCGATGTCTAGAAAAACTAAATCTGGTTTCAATTCTTTTATTGAATCCACAGCAGATATAAAATTTGAACACTTAGCAAGAATTTCAACACCTTCAATGTAGGTGGTTAAAACATTCTCCAGTATATCTCGAGCTCCTTGCTCATCATCAACAATTATTGCCGTTATTGTTTCCATTTTTATTTTGAATTAAAGAATTTGTTAAATCGCAGTTCTACTATAGTGGTCCATTTGTTTTCTGTATTTTGAGAAAAGTCAAATATCTCAAAACTAACATTAAAAACACCTTCTGTATTAATTAGATCTATTCTTTTTGAAATTGCATCTCCACTAAATGAACGGTATTTCGATTGCCTTTTTTTAATCTTCATGCCTTCTTTCAAACCAATGCCATTATCTTTTATTTTAAAAATTAAATCATTTTGTTGTGGTATAAGTTGCACTTCCAATCTTTTGTCGCCTTTGTAATGCAAAAGCCCATGCTTTAATGCATTTTCAATAAAAGGTTGAACAAGCATCGGTGGAATAGCATAGTTTTCTAAATCATCTTCTGAGAAAGGGTGTTCTAAAGTGTAATTCAATTCTACAAAACGAAGTTTTTCCAATTCTAGATAGAGCTTAATTAGGTTTAGTTCACGGGATAATTCCACAGATTCTTTACTGCTATCCTCCATTGTTTTTCGAACTAGATCACTAAATAAT
>JABDQY010000258.1 GCA_013042025.1 Bacteroidia bacterium | reverse complement strand
ATCGTAAGCAATGGAGGATACGATTAAAGCTAATGAATTAGTGGAAAAGTTTTCTAATGTTCTCCAGACTAAATTCGGGACATAAAGTCCGTTATAGGATCTGTTCAAAGAATAAACTATATCATTTTTCCCATCATTCAACCTTACATCAAAACTTCCTGATAGTGCTACAATTACTTCTTTTGACTTTTTAAAAGCGTGGCTTCCTCTTACTTCGCCTCCAGGAACGTCATAAATCCAATAGGTTCTTTTAATCTCAAAAGGAATATGTTTGAAGTTTTCAAAAAACGTTAGATTACCTCTCAAATCAAGAATTTTGGGAAGTTCTATTAGTTTTACTTTGTCCATTAAATCAAAATAATCCTTACTCAGTTTCGGTGATTAAAGGCTTAATCTCCTTTCTATAATATGCCATTAAAATTACCACAATTGAAGTGAGTATAACTCCAGATATGAAAGCTAAAATTGCATTTATGATGCTAAAGGTATTGGAATTGCCCAATGGTGCAAATGGAGAATCAATGGTCTGGAAAAAAGGTGTTTGACTTTTTAACATAAAGTCCGCTGTTTCCTTGTTCTTCAATACTTCACCATACATTGTTGAGTACATTTCGATGTTACGCATTGACCTTGCAGAAGAAATATTATCACTTGGCAATACCAGCCCCATATTGAAATTAGAACTTTTCGCAAAAGAACTTTCACTCCCCGATAAAAGTCTATAAATTGAGTCCGCTTTAGATTTCAATTGCTTGTAGGTAGTTGCTTGACGTTCTATGCTTTTATTAATATAAAAACGCGAAAGCTTTTCATAAGTACTCTCAGCTAATAAAATGCTCAATTCTTCAAACTGTGCTTCTCCTGATATTTTAAGGATGGTGCTTTCTTCGCTGTAATCAAAGCGGACTAACTTTTTAGACGATGGTTCCTTTGGATTTCCTTTGATTTTACCTTGTAATATCTTACGTGCTAATTTCCCTTTTCGAGAATTACGGTTATCCTTGGTAAATAGAAAATTATTTAAAATAGTATCCTTATTCCAGTTTTCATGTAAATCATACAATTCAATAATACGATTGGCTACAAGATCATTCTTTCCTAGAATGCTTGCAGAATCGAATAAAACTTGGTCTATAATAAGATTGGATTGCCCAATCTCCATAATTTTCTTATAATTATAGCTGCCACCGCCTCCACTGCCACCGAGACCAAATTGTCCCAAGATAGATGAAATACCTCCTCCGCCTTCGTCGTCACTCACCATAAAGGTCTTTTCTGCAACGTACAAAGGTGGTCGTTTTAAAAGCTTGTACGACCATCCAATAGCCACTATTGCTGAAATAATGAAAATTATTATTTTCTTTTGCCAGACACTTAGTGCATAATACTTTAAGTCTTTAATTATATCTTGAGCAGTTAGCATAGCTATTACTTTAGATTATTAGATAAGATTATGGTTGTGACTGCTGTAGTTGCAAGCGTAAGTATAGCGGTAGTTGAATCTATAATACGATCAATTCGTTCTCGGCGTGCTGCAGTCCTATCACTTCGTTCAGCATCGGTAGTATCTTCATCATCCTTAAGAACAAGCCTAATTTCCGACCCTCTTCTAACCTTTGGATAGATTTTGAATAAAACAAGATTTCTTGTTCTCTTCACCTGACCATTTGGATAAATCACTTTGGTTAATGAGCGTTTAGCATCTTTACTAAAGCCACCTCCAAATTTATTGACATACCACTTAGCTCTTCGTGATTTAAAGTTGATTTGAACATTAAGCTTTGTATCTGTTGAATCAATTGATCCATCCTTATCTGCTTCTAAATCAGTAATCGTATTTGTTCCAATCCGATCAATAGATATCACATCAATAGTTTTTGGAACAGTAATTACATCTCCAGGTTTAATCACTAGATCGTGGCGTTTATTCTTTTTCCAAGCCTTATCCATTCGAGTTACTACTATGCCTTTTCTACCATCTAAACGACGTTCTATTGTGCCAGCTTCAAGAAATGCTTCTTCAGTAATTCCATCTGCTCTTCGTATTATATCACTAATTCTTTCATTATTCGTAATTAATGCATAAGTACCTGGATATCTAACTTCCCCTTTTATGGTAACATATTGTATTTCTTCAAATTCAGGAGCACTTCTAACAACAATATGATCAAATGGTTGAAGTTGAATATCAGTACCCAAATCTAATGGTTCTATATTCCTATCAATCGTAAAGGATTCAGACAAAGTAACCGTCGGTTCATTTTCATTTATCTGCAATCGATAAATATCAATTCTATTTGATGCAGCTTCAAAATTTAGCCCACCTGACATAATTATAACTTGCTTAAGAGACAGGCTTGAATTATACTTATACGTTCCAGGTTTTCTAATCGCACCACTAATTTTTATCTCAAAATCATCAGTATAATCTTTTTGGCTAGGGATGGTTAACTTATCACCCGGCTTTAGTGTGATGTTATCACTACTCCGAGGATTCAACAGTGCTTTTTTTACATTTACTAGGGTATAATCTGTATTGTTGGAATTCTGTAAATCAACTGAAGATATGTATCCAAAGTCTGTTGCAAATTCCTGCAATCCTTTTGACATTATCAACAAATCATAAATGGTAAACGTCTCATTTTTACTAACTTCATAAGTCCCTGGAGCTCTCACAGCACCATTTATTGAGATTTGGAAAGTATCTGTAAAAAACTTCTTATCATAAAAAACTAACTTATCTCTTGATTCAATACTGATATTCGCTTCTACTTTCCCATTTTGAACTCCCGGTATATCCAACTTAATAAGTTTAAATGTTCCATCATCATTGAAACGTGTTAAATAAGCCACATCACCAAAAGTTTCATCTTCAAGCTCTACCTTATCCAAAACAATTTCAAGATTATCACCCTCCTTCAATTCATATCTACCAGGTTTCCTAACCGTTCCGCTCACTTGGTAGTAATTCTCAGTTCTAATAACATAGGATGATATTGCTACAACATCACCGTTCATTAACTTTAAGTTTGTTGAGATTGCTTCCTCATAACTATAATCTCGTAAAACACGTTGGTTTCCTTCCAATGTTTCCAATTGTACTTTGTCTAAAACCACATTGTTTCTTACACCCCCTGCATATTGAATCAACTCATTTAAATGCTCATTTGACTTTAACTCATAGCGAATAGTTTCTCCATTGAATCCGTTCCCCCTTGTTAAGACTTGTTTATTTGACCTATCTAAAAATATTAAGTCCCCATCTCTAAGAACTAAATCTGAAGTAGCTATTGGGTTGGTTATAAATTCATATATATCTATCAACCGCTCTTTACCATTACTCACGATTCTTATTTCACGGATATTTGCTGTATTTTCAGGACCCCCAGAAACGATTATAGCATTGATGACATTATTTAGTGCTGAGATAGTATAACTTCCGGGATTGTGAACCTCGCCAAATATATTGACATTGACTGCTCTGGCAGTATTTAAACTTAGGTTAAATTGATCGCTCTGAAATCTATAAATCTGAGAAAAACGTTTTCGCAATAATTCTTTTGCTTTTCCCAAAGAAACACCTCTGAGATATATTTTATACATCCCTGAAGGTCGTATAAACCCATCTTCCTCAATTTCATATAGCAAATCTGCTTGACTTTGACCAAAAATGTTAATTGCTACTTTATCACCTGCATCCAAGACATAGCTATTAGGTACAGAAGTAGAATTATCTTTATCATAATACCCAACTGATTGATTGTAAAAGATATTAAATCCAAAGAGGTCTTTGGATTCGTTTAATTTCTTCTTCATTTCCTTTGCAAGCAATTCTTCTTCGGTTGGTTCTTCCTTTACTTCTTCTTTGTTTTTCTCAGTAGCTTGTGGTTTCTCCTGTCCAACATTGGGCGGTAATTCCATAGCAGAAGATTTGTTCTCAATTATCCCAGCAGCATTTGACTGATTTTCTTGCTCTGCCTGAAGCTCAATTATTGCCTGTTGAATTTCTAAATCTATAGTTGCTAATTGCTCTGGTCTCAAATTATCCAGATCGATACCTTTTAATAGCAATCTTTGTTTAATCTGTTCTTCGGTTACTCCTGTTTCATTTAGAGCATTTCTCGAATTTGATTCCGTCACTCCTCGTGAATTTAGTATATTCTGATCTGAAGTTGAAATTTGTGCTATTCCAACAATAGATTGAACCAGTAATAACAAAACTAGGGTAAGTTTATTCTTTTGAAAAATCATACTTAGATTCGGTAAATTTTCACGAAATTATTTTTTTTATTGCTCTCTTTTTGAACATATTAGGTTGAACAGACCCTAATATTGGACTAAAACTTTAAGCCTCCGTCCAATGCATATTTTTATCAGACGAAAATGTATTATTCACTAATAATAACTGTTAATAAGGGGTGCAACTAGAAATAATACATTTTATCCCATACAAATGGTATCTAAATGGTTATTTCGCAATTCGGTTTAGATAAATTCCATAACCACTTTTCTCTATCTCTTTAGCTAGCGAAAGCAGTTGTTCTTTATCAATAAATCCATTGCGATATGCAATTTCTTCAATACACCCTACTTTGTATCCTTGTCTTTTTTCAATTACACGAACAAATTCGGTAGCATCATGCAACGAGTCAAATGTTCCAGTATCTAACCAAGCCGTTCCTCTATCAAAAACCTTAACTTTTAGCTTACCAGCGTTCAAATAATGCTTATTGACATCGGTTATTTCATATTCTCCTCTTGGAGATGGTTCCAATTCCTCTGCAATCTTAACAACGCTGTTGTCGTAAAAATACAAACCTGGAACTGCATAATCTGATTTAGGATTACTAGGCTTTTCTTCAATACTAAGTGCCGTGAAGTTCTCATCAAAATCAACAACTCCATAGCGTTCCGGGTCATGCACTTGATACGCGAAAACAATACCACCTTCTGGGTTTCGGCATTCCTCTAAGAAAGCTGACATACCAGATTTATAGAAAATATTATCTCCCAAGATCAAAGCTACGTTGTCATCACCTATAAATTCTTTACCTATAACAAAAGCTTGAGCAAGTCCATTTGGTTCTTGTTGTACAGCATACTGAAAATTACATCCAACCTGACTTCCATCTCCCAACAGTCGTCTAAACTGTTCATTTTCATGTGGAGTTGTAATGATTAGTATATCCCTAATCCCTGCAAGCATTAATATACTCAATGGATAATAAATCATGGGCTTATCATAGATTGGCATCAATTGTTTAGAAATTCCTTTGGTAATTGGATACAATCTTGTACCTGAACCTCCTGCTAATATTATTCCTTTCATAAAATTTAACTATTTCTTCTTTTGTATATTTCTTCGATAAGCTCAACTATCTTCATTCCTTCCTCAGCAGTTGTAATATCCGCTTCTTCACCTTTAAGATCTTTTAATACATTTTCTAAAACAAATGGATGGTTGTTGGCAGACCCTTTATACGTTCCATAATCATTTGGTGGGTTTGATACAGGCAATTCTCTAAACTCGTAATTGGCTATATCACAATATTCCACCTTGTTCATATACTGTCCTCCTATTTTAACAGTGCCATGCTCTGCAATAATTGAGATACTACTTTCAAAATTCGATCTATTCACGGACGTTGAATAATTTAAACTTACTAGGCCACCATTATCCAATTTAAATCGAACAAGTCCAGAATCCTCAAAATCAATCAATTCTTTATGATTAAAATTATGAAAATCAGCACCTAAGACTTCCAAATCACCAAAAACCCAATAAACTAGATCAATAAAATGCGAGAATTGGGTGTACAATGTACCTCCATCTAATTCTAACGTTCCTCTCCAAGATCCGTTTTCCTTTTTATAATATCGTTCATCTCTATTCCAAAAACAGTTTATCTGCAACAAGTGTATTTCACCTAATTTACCTTCTTCATGGATACTTTTCAACCATTTTGCTGGTGGAGAATATCTATTTTGCATCACGCAATAGGCCTTTTTACTCTTACGATTCGCCAAGTCTATTACCTTTCTACATTCGTGTGCACTTAGCCCCATGGGCTTCTCAATTATAACATTGCAATCTTCATTGAGCATTGCAATAGCTTGTTGCGAGTGTAAGCCATTCGGTGTGCAAATGTTTGCTACATCTGCATGTATATTGGAATTTTGAAATGATTCGATACTTGTAAAGACAGGTATTTTCTTTAAACCTTGAGGTAACTCGATTGGATTAGAATCAATTATTGCAACTAATTCGGCATGTTTTGCTGCCATTATGGTATCAGCATGTCTTTTACCAATATGACCATATCCAATTACAACAAACTTAAAATAATCACTTGCCATTGTAGTACTCAATCACTTTATTGATTATATAGTCTTGATCTTCAAATGTTAATTCAGGATATACTGGAAGAGACAAAACAGATTTTGACAGCTCTTCTGATGTACTTAAATCGTTTCCCGTATAGTATGAAGCATATGCATTTTGTTTATGTGCAGGAACTGGATAATAAACAACACAATGAACACCGTTAACTTTTAGAAACTGTTGTAAATCGTTTCGCTTATCATCTGCCACTTGAATAGTATACTGATGATAGATATGGTTTGAAT
>JABDQY010000255.1 GCA_013042025.1 Bacteroidia bacterium | reverse complement strand
CGTTGGCATTTTGCCTGTATAGCGGAGCCTTGTTTTTTGGGATGCTGATCCCCATGACCATCGCATCTGCAGACGGGCTCTATCTCCCCATCGTATTTGCACTGGGAACGGGATTACCCGTTATTCTCTTTACCTATTTACTGGCATATACCGCAGGTAAAGTAGGCGTGTTCTATAACCGCATCACCCGCATAGAGAAAGTGATGCGAACCGTAGCCGGTGTGGTATTCATACTCGCTGGGTTGTATTATGTAGGGATTTTTGTGGGGTTGATGTAAACTTGGCAGAATAAATAGATGTGATTTAGTAGCGAACTAAGAGATTTTTTTTTCCCATGCAGTAATTACAATTCGATTGTCAATCCGTCATAGCTCAAGTTCATGCCTTCGGGTAATTCAGCATCTACCTCCTTATGAAAACCCATTTGATGGCTGATATGTGTAAAGTACACTTGAGGAATATCCAATTCCTTTCCTAAAGCAATAGCTTCTTCTAAACTAAAATGTGATATATGCTCCGTCTTTCTCAATGCATTTAATACAAGCACCTTGCTTCCGCGTATCTTTTCTTTCTCCTCTTCTTCTATAAAATTTGCATCTGTGATATATGTAAAATCACCAACTCTAAATCCTTTTATAGGCAGCTTATAATGCTTCAATTCAATTGGTAGAACTTCTACATCGCCAACTTTGAATTTTTGATTGTTTATAACGTGGAGATTCAAATCTGGAACACCAGGATATTTATTTTCTTCAAAAGCATAGTAAAAATCACGTTTCAAAACTATTTCAACGTACATATCACCATATACGTCCATTGCCTTTTGCTGAACATAATTAAATCCTCTTATGTCATCAAATCCAGCTGTGTGATCCTTATGTCCATGGGTAAAAACTACCGCATCCATTTTTTTAGTTTTTGCACGTAACATCTGCTGCCTAAAATCTGGACCGGTATCAATAACAAAGCTTGTATTTTCCGTTTCAATAAGTACACTCGAACGTAATCTTTTATCTTTATAATCAGAAGATTGGCATACCTTACATTGACATGCAATAATTGGCACTCCTTGCGATGTTCCTGTACCTAAGAAAGTTACTTTCACTGATTGCAAAGATACAGATATTGGCGGACAGAAAAGAGCAGATTCTATATTGAATTATTTCTATGGAAGAATTGATTGAAGTTCACTTTTAAAAGCAGCTGTTCTTAGTTCCAATTGTTCTTGCATGTGTTTAGTTGCTTGTTCAGACAGATACCATCCCAGCGGGATTATGGTTTCACCTGTTCGCTCTAAACTAATAAAAACTGCTTTATCATTATTGTACAAGTTGTTAAGTTTAGTGTTATTCTCATCGAAGTAACCACTATTTACCCAAACCTTAGAAAACGTATTCAACGGACCTAAAAGTTCATACATTCCATTAATTGTAGTGTTGTATTCTTCTTTGGTATTCTTAATAAAGAGTAGATAAAACTTCGTTTTGTAATCTTTTGTTTTAATGTACTTATGGATGTGGTCGTACATTTCAAACATAGCCGTTGCTCCCATATTTTCAACATATCCACCGTCAACAAGATGCCCCCATTTCTTCCCGTCTTTGTCATGAACCAACGCAGGAGGTGTAATAAAAGGAAATCTAGAGCTCACTGAGATAGCAGTACTTACAGGTATATCTGTTCTCGTTATCTCAAAGAAATCTTCTGAAAGTGAAAAAACAGATCGATCAATTTTTATATTGGAAAGTAATGTTCTAAATCCATTTTCCACACGTGTTGAATTAAATATATACGCACTCTGGTCGTTTTGATAATTTGAGAGAAATCCATCTTTGAGCAATGATTTATCATACAATGTTGCAGCACTTTCCCAACTATATTCTAATGCTCTAGCCCTATCAATACTATAGATGGGGAATGGTAAGAACTTTTGAACTAAATCGGGTACAACAAGCCATGAAGTTACAGGAGCTAGAAAGTCTTTACTTAAAACACGATGTGATTGAGCTTTCAAATCCTTAACTTCACTTTTTTGCAATGCCTTAAAAGTGGCAACGCCTAAACTTCCTCCAGAAACAGAACTATACGCATAAACATGATTCGCAAATTCATCATTACTTTCTTGCAAGTCCGAAAGTACTTGAGCCGTCCAATAAGCAGACCTCACTCCTCCTCCTTGCAAAGCAACCATTATAATTGGAACAGTATCGTTGGCTGCTCCTACTCTATTTTGATACCAAGAATCGAAATGTTCTTCAAGACTTGGTCGCTCTTTTTCCATCTGGCCAATAGTCCGAATCTTGTGATTGTTATTAAAAAAACTAAATCCAATAACCATCGCTACGATTGAGAAAGTAAAAGGAAATCTGAAATATTTTTCTGCAAAATCAAGTAAGGTTGCGATTACTAGCCATGCACCTAAAGCAAATAGAATTATTGTTGCTGAACCTATTTTTTGAGGGAAAGTTACAGGATGAACAATAACCAGAGTAAAAACAAAAATGATCATGGCAAACCGAAACCAAATCCATCGTGATTGCTTGGCCCAGATAAACTCCGCTGGATATGCTTCATTTTTAATTGGAACATAATCAGGGATATTTAGCAGTTTATACTTGTTTCTACTTAAAAACAATACGATTATTTCTTTTCTTAAATAATAAAAGACGTACAACCAAAACGCTAAACTCGCATACAGATACAGTAAAGGGTTACCCCATCCCGATACATTAAAAAGCCCAATCATAAATATTAGAATTGGTGTAATCCCTAAAACTCGTGGAATTAATACCTGAGCTTGAGTAGCATAACGTTTGCTGAACTTTATAAAATCGAATGTTGTAAAGTGAAGAATTACTCGAGCGGCTCTCCAACTTTGCCAGCTCCACCATAAAACAGCGAATAAAGCAAACCAAGTATGATACAAGGGTAAGCCTGAAGCAGAGAAACTAAGAGACAACAAAATATCCTTTCCTTGCTCCATAACTACTAAACCTACGTATCCCAATAGCTGGAAAAATAAAATAATCCAACACGATTTTAATACGACATAATAGTTAAAAAGCTGCTTAAGCATGTACTTGTAAAGATAGCGAAATCACTTCTATCTTCCTAATAGTCAAACTCTTCATTGCAGAAAAGTGACTATGGAAACTCCTTCAATTTGAAGTTTAACTTCTTTAATAAAACTTCGTCATTTCCTTCGCAAAGTCAGACTTAAACAACTTAACCCCTTTGAAAATTGTTGAGTTTAGAAATAGATTAAAACTGGGAATTGTATTTGTTAATCCAGAATTCCCCGAACTTATTGGCATCGCATATTTAAGTCCTACAATTGTCTTTTTATACTTAAATGCAGCAGATGCACTAATGTCTTGTAATATGTTTTCTGTGGTATAGGCAGCTGCAAAGATCCACTTCTCTGTACTCAAGTCAATAGAAGCTTTTGCGAAAATATCGTCACTCGAAAATACCGCAACCGCAGATGGAAATAATGTTGCTTTTTCACCCAAAGGCAAGAACCCCCCTACAATAAAATTACCCGTAAACGGAATCTTTCGTGATTCTAATTTACTAAGAGATACATCCTGTTGCAATAGATTTTCAACACTCAATCCTACCATAAGATTGTTGTATTTCATACTACCTCCCAAAACTACATTGAAATAATCCAATGACGTATTAATATCATCGAGCTTAGGAACGGTTTGAATTTCTCCATTTATATCCTGGAATTGAAATCCGCCTGCAGAGCTATCAAATGCTCCTGCTTTCAGAAACGACTTTTGATGAATTTGAATTGTTGCTCCATACCTCCACTCGAATTTTTTTTTGTCTTCTTTTTTTCTAGCTAAGAGTTTGTCCTTTTTATTGGTTCTTGCGTAGGTAATGTTAATCATGTTATTAGCAACTTCATCAGTAAACAATCGCTCATAACCTACCATATAATTTCCTAATCGCAGTGGTAATTTACCTTCAACCATAAACTGATAACTCTTTCCTACTTCAGCATCTGTTAACAATCGCAGAAAGTCTTCCTGTACACCAGCTAATGAAGGATTGACCTTGCCTGGCTGCTTTATTTCCTTTCCACTTCTTAACTCTAGATTCTGGCTATATCCAGCCATCCAGATCAAACTCAATACAATAATTCCAATTCCCTTCTTCATGCATACAAAAGTTCAATAAATATGCCAGTAGTTATAAACTAGTTATAGCTTTTTCAATTTTTTACATGGAAATCTGAACTTGCTGCAATTCTTTTTTCTCTAATTTCAAAGAAAACTCTCAACTTATAGCTATAAACTATAAACTAGTGTACAATTCATTCTAAATTTGCCGAGCGTGTTTACGAAAGAACTATCACATCCAATTTTTAAAATTGTCTCTGAAGAATCTAAAAAACTAGGTTTTGAGTCATTTGTAGTTGGTGGATTTGTTCGAGACATTTTTCTAAAACGCGAATCAAAAGATGTTGATTTTGTTACTGTTGGAAGTGGTATTACACTCGCATATGCAGTTAAAGCACGACTACCAAAATCACACCTCAGTATTTTTAAAAACTTTGGTACAGCTCAAATTAAAACAGACGATTGGGAGTTTGAATTTGTAGGTGCTAGAAAAGAATCTTATGATAGAACTAGTCGTAAACCTAAAGTTGAAGATGGCACCTTTTTAGACGACATTTCCAGAAGAGATTTCACCATTAACTCCTTGGCTATCAGCATTAATGAAAGTAATTATTGTGAGCTCATAGACACCTTTGATGGTTTATCAGACCTCAAATCAGGAATTCTAAAGACGCCTTTAGAACCTAAGATAACTTTTAGTGATGACCCGTTACGAATGATGCGAGCAGTGCGATTTGCAACGCAACTCAACTTTAAAATTGAAGAAAAAACATATTCAGCATTAATAAGTGAAGCACCACGTTTAGAAATCATTTCACAAGAAAGGATTACAGATGAGTTGAATAAAATAATTAAAAGCAAGAAACCGAGTGTAGGTTTTAAGCTCTTATTTGACACCAAAATGTTGCATCATTTTTTTCCTGAAATGGTCAAGCTCCAAGGTGTTGAAATTCGAGAGGGCAAAGGTCATAAAGACAATTTCTACCATACACTGCAAGTATTGGATCAAACATGTGACCAAACAGATGATCTATGGGTGCGATGGGCAGCTATAATGCACGACATAGCAAAACCAAATACAAAACGTTTTGTACCGGGTGATGGATGGACATTCCATGGACATGAAGATAAAGGAAGTAGAATGGTAAGGCCAATATTTAGAAGATTGAAACTACCCCTTGGAGAACCTATGAGAAGAGTTCAAAACTTGGTAAAGCTGCACTTACGACCTATAGCACTAACAAAAGAAAACATATCAGATTCTGCCATTCGCAGATTGATTTTCGATGCCGGCGATGATTTAAACGATTTAATGCTTCTTTGTAAGAGTGACATTACCACGAAAAACAAAGAGAAAGAAAACCGTTTTCAAGCAAACTTGGTTTTAGTTGAAGAGAATATTGAAAAAGTTGAAGAACGAGATCGTATTCGCAACTGGCAACCCGTTATTGATGGTAGTGAGATTATGAAAATCTTCAATATAGGAGCAGGAAAAGAAATAGGAATTATAAAAAATGCTTTAAAGGATGCAGTTCTTGACGGAGTAATTTCAAATAATTACGATGAAGCATATAAATTTGTAATCGAAAAAGGAAAAAGCATAGGTTTGCAAAGTCATGAGTAATTTGGTGTTTAGATTTAGAGTAACTTTTGAAGATGTTGATGATATAGAACGTATCATAGATGTTGGGTTTAAAAACACATTTAGGGATTTTCATAACACCATTCAAAAAGCTATCAATTTTGATAATTTAAAGTCTGCATCATTTTATAAATCAAATGACAATTGGAGACCAGGAGAAGAATTCTGCACCGATCCTAAACCAAATGCAAAAGCTGCAGGAGCCTCAGAGCTAGGTAAATTTATAGATGACCCGCACCAGAAATTTTTGTACATCTACGATGCAGGTGGTGGTGATTGGCACTTAAGAGCTGAACTAATGAAGCTTTTTAAGGCAGAACCTGGCAAGGAATACCCAGATTTGTTCAAAAGCATCGGTCCTGCACCAAAACAATTTATTGATCCTAAAACAGTAATAGATGACCCCTCAGCAAAGCTTTTTAAAGAGGCAGATGAGTTAATTGAAGGACTAACAGACGACGAAGAGGAAGAAGAGGAAGAAGACGAGGAGGAAGATGAAAAAAACGAATTCAATCTTTTTGGTGATCAGGTGGATGAGTCTGAAATTGATGAATCTCAGATAAATGACGGAGCACCTGAATAAAGGAACACTTATTGTTATTGCCGGACCAACAGCCGTTGGTAAAACTTCATTTGCAATTCAAGTTGCACAGCATTTCAATACAGAAATTATTTCGTGTGACTCAAGACAGCTATTCAAAGAGCTTAATATTGGAGTTGCTCGACCCTCTGAAGACGAACTTCAAACGGTAAAACACCATTTTATTGCATCACATAGCATCTTTGAAGAGTATAATGCCGGAAATTATGAAACAGAAGTAAATTCATTGCTTGAAAAGCTTTTTTTAAAGCACAAAGTTGTAGTAATGACTGGTGGTACAGGGTTATACATTAAGGCTGCAATTGAAGGATTAGATCCTTTGCCTCCAAAAAACAAGGCTCTTCGAGAAGAGCTTAATGCTCTATTGAATGCTTCCGGTATTGAAGCCCTACAACAGAAAGCAAATTCATTAAACCTAGTTATTACAAAAGAAAATGCCAGCAACCCACAACGTTTAATTCGAGCTATTGAAATAGCTATGCAGGAACCTTCCACTACATTGCAAAACAAAGTTTCAAGGAACTACAACACATTTTGCTTCTATCTTGATAGAGATCGGGAAGAATTGTACCGTCGAATTAACACTCGTGTGGATTCAATGCTTGAAGAAGGCTTAGAAGAAGAAGCTCGAACTCTTCACGCTCACAAAGACTTAAACGCCTTACAAACTGTTGGTTACAAAGAGTTTTTCGAATATTTTGATGGAAACTGGAGTAAAGAAAAATGCATTGAAAAAATTAAACAGAACACACGGAATTATGCAAAACGACAACTCACCTGGTTTCGAAATCAAGGAAATTTCGTTAAAATAAATACAAGTGTAGAAGAACTTCTAAACCATATTCCTTCCTAGTTTCTGCGGTTTCTTGCTTTAATAATTGAATATACAATTACGAAAATCACAACGGCCCAAAAGAACATCCGAACGATGTACCAGCTACTATAATCTCCAGCAAAGTTTAACAGTGTCATTTGCGATTTTTAAGTAAATAGATTAGCAGTTTATAAGATCCATAAACAAGACCTATCAAAAGAACTGTGCTTATAACAAGCAATAGAAGAGGTGATATATCATTCATAATTATTGTATTTCAAAAAGTTCAATATCAAACAAAAGCACTTCATTTTCTCCAATGATAGATCCGCTTGGCGGGTTTTCACCATATCCGAGACTGGAAGGAATTAGGAAGGTTCCACTTCCACCCTCTTTAAGAAGAGGAAGCCCAATTTTCCATCCTTCGATTAGATTAGCTAATGAAAAGGTTGACTTTTCACCTCTATCATACGAAGAGTCGAAAATATTACCGTTTGTAAGATATCCCTTGTAGTGAATCGTAACTTTATCACCCACTGTTGGATTATCGCCTGTACCAACTCGAGTTATGATGTAATAAAGTCCTTCTTCCGTTCTTTCAGCGGTCAAATTATTGGCTGCGAGATAGTCTTTTATGGTATTCTCATCCGATTCGAATTGATCTTTTTTACAACCACTAAATGCAGCAAACAAAAAGACCATAAGAAATATTTGAGATAAATTTATACTATGTTTTAGGTTCATTTTTTTTCTCTTCTCTTTTCTTTCTTCCGAACGTATGATTCCATCCAAACCGTATACTTAAATTTTTCACATTTCCAGTGGCCGCCCCTATTAGATTATCGCTAACAAAATAAAGTTGTTCAGGACCAGCATTGAAACTTAAACCAAGGCCTAGATTTGTGAAACTTCCTCGCATCATTGTATAACTTGCACTCAAGCCTAATACTCTGCCAAATTTCGAATTCCAAGACAGGGTTAATGCAGGATAGAAATTTCTGTTATAGAAACTTCCGTAAAACAATGCACCTGCTTTATGTTTTTCAGTTAGCTTAAATGTCCCACCAATATAAAACTCTCCTAAGAGTGTTGTGGTGAAGTTCTGATTTACACTATCTAATCCAAAAACCTCTATTAACGAATCTCCAAGTTCTTCTATCCCCCCAGTATATTCTGCAGAATCACCTATATAATCTTTTATATCAACACCTCTAAACTCAAAAGAAGCACCAGGATTTGTAGATTGATAGTTAACCGTATTTTCTTTCCAATACAATTGACCCATATCCACCAAACTAGCACTTAATGTAATTCTATTGGTTAAATCAAAACTAGCTCCCAAATCAAATCCCCACCCCTTATTATCAGCTCCAAAGGCTGCCTTTATTGGGTCAGGTTCAATAGTACCTGGACCCATCTGTAAATATGATGATGCCATATTCACTTTCAGATCGGATTCTATATTCAGGGCAAATGATTCGGGATCGGTTGTAAATTTCAAATCATTTCTTTCTGTATTAACAGCAAGTAAGCCATATACATATTTTAGTCTACCACCTACTCTTAATCGATCATCCAGTAAACTTCTTTGATAACCAAGAGCATACTCTCTCGTATGTAAGACGTCTACACCCCAGTCGAAATCAAATGTCTTTCCTAAATTATTACCTCCGTTGCCTTCAAAGACAAAGGTGAAAAAGTCACCTGGTACACTTACTCGGGTTTTTACCTTTTCTGTAACGTTAAAAGTAAACAAGCTTTTGTTTACTCTAAATCCAAAGTTAATCCAGTCTTGATTCACTCCAATATTGATAAAGGTTTCCTTATCTAAGAGATTAGAAAGTTTGGTAATATCAAATGTGAAAGAATCTGAATTGGTTCTTGGTATAAAGGCGTCATTAATCTTACCTAAAGCTAATCCATTACTATTGAAATTGAAATCAACTGAAGAAATCCCAGGCATTCCAAGATACCATTGACAATCTGGATCTTGGGCTGGATTTGCTTGTAATCGCTGCGGTAAGGTTTCCATATGATACAAGGTTAGATTGCTTTGGGCATGCAATCCGAAACTAGAACCAATCAGTAGTATTAATAATAATTTTTTCATGGTTCTTACAATTCTTGATTTAACAATAATTTAGCTTGCACTCCTAACTGAAGCAATAGTTGATACTCTTCGTAAAACTTAACATCTGGCTGAGATCCTCCAATTGTTGTAGTATTAAATCGAGCTACTATCCGAACTCTATTTGCCTGCATGATTAAATCAGTTCGAGCTGCATCAAAAACAACATCTATTGTTTTGGGATTTATCTGATTTACTCTTCCATTTCCATCCACATCTGCTGCTGGCATAATTAACAAATCTGTTGTTAGTAAAGAATCCAGAACCGTGTAGGTTGTCGTATCCTCAAAATAAATTTGGGTAGCTATATCAACCGGGAAACCATTTTCTGAATGCAAGCGTAACATAATCTCTTCTACTTGATCTGCTTCTTCCAACTCAAATTCAAAAGGTTGTCTTCTTTCAACTTCATAGTCTTTCGCTGTTCCATGCAACGGAACTTCTATATCTACTATAAGCTTCAATTTTGAATCATCTGTAAACCAATTCCGTACTGAAGGACCCGAAGGGTTGGAAATAACTTGAACTTCATAAACATTTTCATGAGGTCTGTTATTAATGTAAGCAGGAAGATTACTATTGTTTTTATCCAATGTGAACGAATCTCTTTTCGATTGACCAATATCCGCCAGTGTAAGATTTGGAATTGGTAAAGGAGATGGATAGCCCGTTAATGAAACGGTGTTAAATGATGAATTTGTTCCATCAAACTGAATAATGTTTGCATCTATAGGTACACCAAATGAATTTTCAAAAACTAATTTTACTCGAGGATCTGCTATTGTAAAAGAACCACTCGAGGAATTATTGAATACTGATAGATTCAAGGTTTGAATACCATTTGAAAAGTCATCACTCCCGAAGTATCCATGCACTTCATGGAAACCTTGGTTGGTTAAATCCATTGTAAAGCTAACTGATTCTAAAGCCCCAATTGGATTTGACCCTTGCTTGGTTATGGTTAATTCGATTGTTGCATCAATTTGAGAATGTCCTTGAGGTGTTTTTGTAAAATCAGCTATATAATCAGTTATATCGATATTAGATGAACTTTGATTTGGCAACGTTCCCGAATAATTGGCTGCAATAGTTTCATCAAAGCCAATTGCACTTTTTTTCATTTCTGGAAGAATCATTCTCATACTTACATCGTGTTGTAAGGTTGTTGAGATGGATAGATCTATATCTCCTGTTTTTAAATGAACTTTGTCAATTTCATCACTGCTAAATACATAATCAAAAGTTCGGTTATATGAAACTACAACCTGTCCATTCGTATTTAAAGTTGCGAGCTCTCCTGCTGTTAGATTGAACGTTTCACCATAGTTTTGGTCAGTGAGATTTATAATATCTTCCGCAGTTTTAGAAACTAGTTCGTCACTATAAATTGCAGTTAAGCTTCCATCGTTTTCAACTCGGATGTACTTCAAATCACCCGTTTCTTCGAGGATATCAGTTACTTTAAGTTCTGAATATACCAGGGGCAGTGCAATATGTGGACTCCACTTTACTCCATTGGTTTTAGTAGCTTTGTCAATGGTATCTGTAATTTCTTTTATACAAGACCCAAACAGCATTACTACAACTAATAATGCAAGTATTTTTTTCATTTAAATGGTTAATTTTGATTGATGAACAAAGTTATGTTTTCTGACCAAAAAGCAATTCACTGGATAGTAATAGGTGCCCTAATTTGTAGTATATATGTCATATTAGGTGCATTTGGAGCACATGGATTAGAGCCACATTTGTCTTCAAAAGACTTAAAAACATATCAAACTGGTTTGAGATATATGATTATTCATGGATTAGGATTAATTTTAATAAATCTAGTCTTCAATCAATTCTCTAAATTCAATCGTTGGGTAAATTGGTTAATAGTAATTGGAATTCTATTATTCTCTGTGAGTTTAATAATTCACGGTACCAGAAATCTTTTACATCTTGACATTAACGTATTTGCTGCTTTTGCTCCTATAGGTGGTTTATCATTTATCTTAGCTTGGATTCTATTCGCGTATAGCTTAATTAAGAAATGAAACATATTATATTAATG
>JABDQY010000252.1 GCA_013042025.1 Bacteroidia bacterium | reverse complement strand
TAAAAATAGGTTCCTTCAGTTTACAACCAGCTGAGTTTGCTAAGTAAGGGACCGCATTCGCACTTTCGGCATTTTTAAGCAACATCGAAGTTTCTCTTAAAAACAAGAAACACCTCCTGATTATTGTTGGAATAATTATGTTGCCTATGACGTTAATTATTCTACAACGAGATACTGGGTCAGCATTAGTCTTTCTTAGTTTTATTTTGGTTTTATACAGAGAAGGTCTAACTCCATTGGTCCTGGTTTTAGGTATCCTAGCTATAGCAATATTTGTGATGACGCTTGTATTTGGAGTTCTTAATTTTGGAATTGCAGTAGGGGTATTGTTGTTGATTTTTTATGCCTTTTCCTATACCAACAAAAAAATTCTTCTACCTTCATTTATTACGGCAGTTGGAGTTATCTTATTTAGCTTAAGTGTTCAGTTTATATTTAAGAGCGTACTGCAAGAACATCAACAAAAAAGAATATTAGTTACACTTAATTTATTAGAGGATAAAAAGGGAGCTGGATACAATGTAGATCAAGCTAAAATTGCCATAGGGTCTGGAGGAATTAGTGGTAAGGGTTTCCTAAATGGGTCTCACACAAAAGGAGATTTCATTCCTGAACAAACCACAGATTTTATTTTTTGCACTATCGGAGAAGAAGGAGGTTGGCTGATAAGTTCATTAACAATTGCTCTGTTTGTTGCATTTATATTAAGACTCTACCATCTTGCTTCTAGGGCAAAGAAGAAATACAAGCGAATCTTCATTTTTAGTTTGGCTTCAATATTGTTTTTTCACCTAGCAGTTAATATTGGAATGACTATTGGTTTAATGCCTGTTATCGGAATTCCACTACCTCTAATCTCGTATGGTGGTTCTTCAATATTAGCCTTTAGCTTGTTCATTTTTACAGCTTTAAAAATGGATGCTACAAGAGATCAAGACCTACAATCAACATATTCATGATCACAGTACATCAATTAACATACGGACCTTTTGCAGAAAACACATACATACTTTCTGATGCTGATAATCAAGCGATTATTATTGATCCAGGCATGTATCACCCACAAGAGAATACAGCATTCTTTGAATATTTAAATGCTAAGTCTTTGGTCCCTGTTCGAATGATTCTAACGCATGCTCACCTCGATCATGTATTTGGAGTGAATTGGGTTAATTCAAACTATAACTTATCACCCGAATTGAATCAAGATGATAAGATCATCTATGATAATGCTGCGTTGGTAGCAAATCAATATGGTTTACAGATGGAAAAACTAGTGCCTGCAACTATCGGTCTAGAGGATGGCTCTCAAATAGCGTTTGGTGGTAGTACATTAGACGTAATATTCGCACCAGGGCATTCTCCCGGCAGTGTATGTTTTTACAGCAAAGAGGATGGATTTGTGATAGGTGGTGATGTGTTGTTTCAGGGAAGTATAGGGAGAACAGATCTTCCAGGAGGAAATTTTGAAACTCTAATAACAAGTATTAAATCTAGACTATTGGTATTACCAGACAATACAATTGTATATTCTGGTCATGGCCCATTAACCAATATTGGTCAAGAGCGAATTTCAAATCCATTTTTACAGGCATAAAAAAAGCTACTTGCGAAAACAAGTAGCTTCAATTAATCTTTTAATCTCTTATTTTGATTGGTCGCTAAATGCGTCAATATCAAACAATAAACTCATTCTTATTGTGTTTTGAAGAGGATGTCTTCTTGTAAATGGTTGCAAGTATGCAGCATCAATTTGGAATACTTTGTATTTAAGACCAGCACCAAACGTAATATATTTTCGTGCACCTTTAGTGTCTGCTTCATTAAAGTATCCTAGTCTTAATGCAAATTGCTTAGCATACCAATATTCTAAACCAAGAGAGAAGGTGAACTCTTTTAATTCCTCCTGAAATCCGCCTGGAGCATCTCCAAAAGAGGAAAGCATTCCTTGAACAAGTGGTCCATCATCAATTACTCTACCTGAGATATTCCCCAAGCTATCGTATTCGTATTGTGGGGTTGGTACCAGTAGTTTATTGAAGTCAACTCCAAATCCTATTTCGTTAAATTCGTCAATTTCAGTATTCCAATAGGTCCCTAATCTTAAATTGACCGGAATAAAATCTCTATTTGCTTCTGTGGTATACGTAATCTTGTTTCCAATATTGCTGATGTTACCGCCAATGGTATAATCAAACTCTTTACCGCCAACTTTTACATCATTGAAGTACGTCATTGAAACATCTCCCGCTCCAGCTATACCTGCCTTGATTTCTGAACCACTAACACCTACCTGCCCACGAGCTAAATCCGAAAAGATAAATCGAAGAGCAATACCAAGTGAAAGGTTGTCTGACAATTGTCGTGCATAAGCTCCGTCA
>JABDQY010000251.1 GCA_013042025.1 Bacteroidia bacterium | reverse complement strand
TGCTGAATATGGAGGAAGAATTTCTGCCATTGTAGATGTAAAAACGCGAGATGGTAACAAGAAACATTTTGCGGGAAAAATTAACAGCAGTCCATTTAATTCAAAGCTATTGCTTGAAGGTCCGTTAAAGCCCTATGTTCAAGGAGAGGGGAGCAGCAGTTTTATTCTGTCCTATAAGAATTCGTATCTTGAAAATACTGCACCTATTGTTTATCCGTATGTGAATGACGGGACATTACCTTATTCATTTAGCGATTTATATGCAAAACTGTCGTTCAATAGTTCACAAGGAAGTAATGCTAAGATTTTTGGATTCAACTATCAAGACAAAGTTAATTTTCCAAATTCTACGTCTTACAAATGGAATTCAAATGGATTCGGAACCAAATTTCTGTTAGTTCCAGGCTCAAGTAAAACATTGGTAGATGGCAGTATAAATTACAGTGATTACCTTATCGAACAAATTGAGCAAGATGAGAGGCCCAGAAGCTCAGGTATTAAAGGATATAACGTTAATTTAAACTTTTCCTATGCATTGCGAGAATCGGATAAAATTCGCTACGGAATTGAAATGAATTCGTTTAGGACCGAATTTGAAATTTATAATGCTTTTGATCGTAGAATATCTCAGTATGAAAACACAGCTGAAATTAATGGATTCTTTAACTATCTCCGAAACTTTAACAAAAAGTTTTTATTAGAAACAGGCATACGTTTACAGCGATATGCAAGTCTTCAAGAAAACTCACTTGAACCTCGTTTACGTGCAAAGTACATATTCAACCAACGTTGGAGAATTAAGGGATCAGCAGGATTGTATTCACAAAATTTAATGAGTGCTGTTAGTGATAGAGATGTAGTAAACCTTTTCTACGGCTTTTTAAGTGGCCCCAAAGACCTTCCTTCAACTTTTAAGGGAGAATCAATTACAAGTAAGCTTCAGAAAGCCAGACATGCCGTATTTGGAGTTGAATATGATATAAATTCTAAATCAGAAGTAAATGTGGAGGGGTATATTAAAGACTTCACCCAAATTACCAATATTAATAGAGATAAAATATTTGATAACAACTCAGAGAATGCTGATAAACCAGATATCCTTAAAGTAAACTACATTATTGAAGAAGGTGAAGCATATGGCTTTGATATTACGTATAAGTATGAAAGTAAACAGTGGTATGTATGGGCAGTGTATTCTTTCAATATTGTGAACAGGTTTGATGGAGTGCGAACGTATCAGCCTCATTTTGATCGACGACACAACATAAATCTAGTTAATTCTTATGATTTCGGTGAGGATTTATTGTGGAGTGCAAATCTTAGATGGAATTTTGGGTCAGGATTTCCGTTCACGCTTACCCAAGGATTTTACGAAAGACTCGATTTTGGGGATGGTGGAACTACCGATTATGTAACAGAGAATGGAGATCTAGGAATCCTTTATGACGATATAAATAGAGGGAGATTGCCTTATTATCACAGATTAGATGCATCACTTAAAAGAACATTTTTAGTATCTAAAAAGGATTCTAAAACAGATGATGATAAGGATAAAAACAAAATTGAAGCAATTCTTTCAGTAACAAATGTTTACAATAGAGAAAACATCTTCTATTTCAATAGAATTGATTACAAAAGAGAAAATCAATTACCGATACTACCTAGCTTGTCGGTAAGCTACAAGTTTTAGCAGTTCCTGAACCTTTTATTTCATTAGTTGGAAGCTTAAATAAGCTCTAACGGTGAACTAGAGCAAGACTCTTCTTTCACTATTTGAATGGTTGTTGGGTTAGGGGAGTAGGATACCGTATCTAACATATCCATTTGTTCAATTATTCTGTGATATGCCTGCGTCAATTCCTTATTCTTTAGTACTCTCGATAACAGTACAGAATGCTCCTTTGGGGAGAGTTCTTTATATGCTAGAAGTAATAATTCGTTTTGAGTAATGTCTTTAATCATACACTTATTTTTAGTTTTATACATGCATAACGCCGAACATTGGACCTTATTGCGGTAAATGAAGGTTTTTTTTAAAGCTTAGTACTTCAAGGTAAACTGTTGTTGAGATAAGGTGGGATCAATAAAGACAATCCCAAGAAAAAACAAGTCAATTGAAATGCTTGTAGTTTCATGTTTTTGAATTTCTTTCCAAGCTTTTTCCATTCCCTTTGAATAATGGATGTCGTCAAATACAAAGATGGTTTGATCATGAGACTTTTTAAGAAGTTCCTTATAATAACGAATTGTTGGTTCGTAGCTGTGATTGCCATCTATATAAATTAAATCGTATTTATGGTCCGGAATTTTATCAAGGTTTAGATCAAACTCTCCAACCAAACTTGTGATGTTTGTGTATCCCAGTTGATTCCAAATTCCTTTAGCAATTTCGTGAACAGACTGATCTCCTTCTAATGTGATTACCTGTGTATCCTTGTTTGAAGCAAAGTAACTTGTTGTAATTCCTAAGCTGGTACCTAATTCAAGTATATTTTTGCACTTGTAATGTTTTACAAGCTGAGAAAGCAGTTTTGCATATTTTTTTGATTTTAAAGAAGATTTTGCGATTTCAGATATGTTCCGTTTAAACAGTGTTCCACTTTTCCCGAAATCTTTGAAATCTATTGTTTGCTTGCTGCTTAAGAGCCGCTTTCGTTCAGATTCAATTTCTTTGTTCTTACTTTGATTGGTTTTTTTAAGAACGTCTGTTACTAGAGCGTAAACAAGAGGTGAATGTACCTTATGTTTGGTGTCTGCGTTTAGATAGTAAGTTGCATATTTACGTGCAATTTTTACCTTATTATATGGAGTATTTAAACCCAACCTATTCTGCCGTCGATTCTGTTTGAGGTTCTTCTGAATTGGAGTTTTCAGTAGATTCAGCAGCACTTCTTCTTGCACTTTTAATAGCTGCAAGTTCCAGTTTAAGGTTGCTGATTTTCTTGTTGGACTTAACAATTTTTTGTTCAAAATCTTTCAGCATTTTATCTGCAGTTTTTGATTTTGAAAAGAACGACATGTTGCGTTCTATACCTGCGATTTCTTCTTTTAATATACCAATCTTCTTCTTGATATTGCGTGTTTCATAATCCAACGTTTTTTCTCCGTTAGGAGTTTCACTTAAGTTTTTGTAATGTTCCTTAAGGTTTTCAGATTTGAATTTTTGAGCTTGTTCTTTGTACTTCGCAAAGATTGCATTTGAAGCCTTATCGTATCGAGTAGTAATACTTTTAACATTTTTATGCGGAACAAATCCAACACTTCTCCATTCAGCAGATACTTTCTTCAATGCCTCAAATGAAGCTTTGTAATCCATATCGGATTTAAAGATCTCATCTAACTTAGCGATTATTGCTTCTTTCTTTTTTAGATTATTTGCTTCTTCTTCACGCTGGCCAGCAAATGCTTGAGATTTGTTATTAAAAAAATGATCGCAAGCTCCTCTAAATCGTTTCCAAATTGCTTGGTTTACTTTTTCTGGAACAGGACCAATTTCTTTCCAACGCTTCTGTATAGCTATGATTTTCTTTGAAGTATTATTCCAATCAGTACTATCTTTTAAAGCTTCAACTTCGGTGCACAGTACTTCTTTGTTCTTTAGGTTTTCTGATTTTTCAGCATGAACCACTTTAAAATACTCCTTTCTTTTCCCAAAGAAATCATTTCGTATACCATTAAATTTAATCCAAACAGCATCTTTATTTGATTTAGGAATCGGACCAATTTTTTTCCATTCAGAAAATAGGTTTTCAAATTCTTTATGTTGGCTGTTCCATTCCTTCATTGAACCTGGCTCTTTCTGACCAAGTAATTCTGCTTTCTCAGCAAGAATTTCCTTTTTCTTAAGATTATCTTCCTTTCCAGCTTCTAACGATTCGTAAATTTTTCGTTTTTGATCATAAATAGCATCTGAAGCTGCTTTAAATGCTAACCATATCGGTTCTCTGCTTTCACGAGGTACAGGGC
>JABDQY010000248.1 GCA_013042025.1 Bacteroidia bacterium | reverse complement strand
GTTCAACTATTCATAACATTGAAATGCAACCAGGGAGAGGTGCTGAAATCTGCAGAAGTGCAGGAACAAGTGCTCAGTTGTTAGCAAGAGATGGAAAATATGCTGCTATCAAAATGCCTTCTGGCGAGAGTAGAAATATTTTAGCAACTTGCCTTGCAACTATTGGAGAAGTTTCAAATGGAGATCATCAACTTCAAATTTCTGGTAAAGCAGGAAGAAGCAGATGGTTAGGAAGAAGACCAAGAACTCGTCCAGCAGCGATGAACCCAGTTGATCACCCACAAGGTGGAGGTGAAGGTAGATCTAAAGGTGGACAAGCAAAATCTAGAAAAGGTATTGCAACTAAAGGTCTTAAAACAAGAAGTAAAAAGAAACATTCATCTAGATTAATTTTAGAGAGAAAGAAAAAATAGAATATGCCTAGATCATTAAAAAAAGGACCATTTGTACACTATAAATTGCAACGTAAAGTCGATGCAATGAATGAAGGTGGCAAGAAATCGGTTATAAAAACATGGAGTAGATCTTCTCTAATTACACCTGACTTTGTAGGTCACACCCTTGCTGTGCATAACGGAAATAAATTTATTCCAGTATATGTAACAGAGAACATGGTAGGTCATAAACTAGGAGAATTTTCGCCAACTAGAACATTTAAAGGACACCAAGCTAAGAAATAAAGATGGAAGCAATAGCTAAATTAAACAATTGTCCAATGTCTCCTCGTAAAATGAGACTTGTGGTTGATCAAATAAGAGGACAAAGAGTAGAAGATGCTCTTAACGTACTTAAGTTTAGTCAAAAAAGAGTTTATGCTGAGAAAGTTGAAAAACTTCTTAAATCAGCAATATCTAACTGGCAACAAGTAAACGATGAGCGAGTAGATGAAGAAACTGGACTTATTGTAAAAAGTGTAATGGTAGATTCAGGTAGAATGCTTAAAAGAATTCAACCTGCACCTCAAGGTAGAGCACATCGAATTAGAAAAAGATCTAATCATATTACACTAGTTGTTGATACGATAGAGAATGAAGTTGAAACTGAAGCAAAATCTGAAGTAGAATAAAATGGGACAAAAAGTAAATCCAATAGGTTTAAGATTAGGAATCGTTCGAGGTTGGGAGAGCAACTGGTATGGTGGAAAAGAATTCGGTGAAAAACTTGCTGAAGACAACAAAATCAGAAAATACCTAGTAGCTAGAATACCAAGAGGTGGAATCTCAAAAATTTTAATTGAGAGAATGCTTAAGAGAATTATCATTACAGTACATACTTCTCGTCCGGGAATTGTTATTGGTAAAGGTGGTTCTGAGGTTGATAAACTGAAAGAAGAAATAAAGAAATTAACTAAGAAAGATGTTCAAATCAACATCTTCGAAGTTAAAAGACCAGAGTTAGATGCGATGTTAGTTGGGCAATCAATTGCTCAGCAAATTGAAGGAAGAGTAAACTTTAAAAGAGCTATTAAAATGGCTATTGCTTCTTCAATGAGAATGGGTGCTCAAGGAATCAAGATTATGGTTTCAGGAAGACTTAACGGAGCAGAGATGGCAAGAACACAACAGTTCAAAGAAGGAAGAATTCCTTTGCATACATTTAGAGCTGATGTTGATTATGCTTTAACAGAAGCACTTACAGTTTATGGAAAAATTGGAGTGAAAGTGTGGATCTTTAAAGAAGAAGTATTTGGTAAGAGAGATCTTTCTATCAATATGGGAATGGGAAATCCAAAACAGAAAGATAGAAGAAGACCAGGTGGACACCAAGGGAATAGAAGAAGAATTAATAAGTAAGAATTATGTTATCTCCAAAAAGAGTTAAATATAGAAAACGTCAAAAAGGTAGAGTTAAAGGACTAGCTGGAAGAGGACACAGAATTGAATTTGGTGATTTTGGTTTAAAATCATTAGAACCATCTTGGATTACTTCACGTCAGATTGAAGCAGCCAGAATTGCTCTTAATCGTTACATGAAAAGAGAAGGAAAAGTTTGGATTAGATTATTTCCAGACAAGCCAGTAACGAAAAAGCCTGCAGAGGTACGTATGGGTAAAGGTAAAGGTTCTCCTGAATATTGGGTAGCAGTTATTAAGCCAGGAACGATAATGTTTGAAGTAGACGGTGTAAGTGAAGAAATTGCTAGAGAGGCAATGAGACTAGCTGCACAAAAGCTTCCAGTTACAACAAAATTTGTAGTAAGACCAGATTATAGTGCATAGTTATGGAGTATCAAGATATTAAAAATATGACTGACAAGGAGCTTCACTTAACGTTGAGAGACGAGAGAGCTCAGTTGCAAAAGGTTAGATTCAGTCACGCTGTTTCGCCAGTGGAGAATCCACATAAAATTAGAATAGCTAGAAAAACTATTGCTCGATTTTTAACGGAAATTAACAGACGTAGAGTTGAAAGTTCAAACGCTTAAGAAATGGAAAGAAATAGTAGAAAAGAAATTATAGGTACGGTTAAAAGTAACAAAATGGAAAAAACCATTACAGTTACTGTTGAGCGTAAGGTTAAACATCCAAAGTATAAGAAGTTCGTTAAGTCAACTTCTAGCTTTAAGGCTCATGATGAAAAGAATGAGTGCAATGAAAATGACATTGTACGAATCATGGAAACAAGACCTTTAAGCAAAGACAAGCGTTGGAGATTAGTTGAAATTGTAGAAAGAGCGAAATAAGATGATACAACAAGAATCAAGATTAAAAGTTGCGGACAATAGTGGTGCCAAAGAAGTACTTTGTATTAGAGTACTTGGAGGAACTAAAAGAAGATACGCAAGTGTTGGAGACAAAATAATTGTTACTGTTAAGGATGCAATGCCTGCAGGACAAATGAAAAAGGGAACTGTTTCTAGAGCTGTTGTTGTTAGAACTAAAAAAGAATTTAGAAGATCAGATGGGTCATATATTCGATTTGATGATAATTCTTGTGTTCTACTTACAGCTACAGACGAGCCTAGAGCAACACGTATTTTTGGCCCTGTTGCAAGAGAGTTGAGAGACAAAAAATTCATGAAAATTGTATCATTAGCACCAGAAGTATTATAAGCCATGAAACGTAAATTTAACAAAATACCGAAGTTACACGTAAAAAAAGGAGATACTGTAAAAGTTCTTTCTGGAAACGATAAAAACAAAGTAGGTGAAATTAAGCTTGTTAACCTTAAAGAAGGTACAGCCATTGTTGATGGCGTGAACATGGTTACAAAGCACAGAAAACCTGATGCAGATAATCCAAATGGTTCTATCGTAAAGCTTGAATCAGCTATTAGAGTAAGTAAATTACAACTTGTAGTTAATGGAGAACCAACTCGTATCGGAAGAAAAAGAAACGATCAAGGAAAATTGCAGAGATATTCAAAGAAAACAGGCGATTTTATAAAGAATTAAAATGAAACCAAGATTAAGAACAACATACGAAACAGATCTTACAGGAAAGTTGAAAGAAAAACATGGCTATAAAAATGTCATGGAGATTCCTAAGCTTTCGAAAATCTGTTTAAATCAAGGTATTGGGGCTGGTGTAGCTGACAAGAAATTAGTTGATACAGCTGTAGCTGAGATGACAACAATTGCAGGTCAAAAAGCAGTTCCAACTTATTCTAAGAAAGCAATCTCTAACTTTAAGTTGAGAGAAGATATGGCTATTGGATGTAGAGTTACTTTGAGAGGAGATAAGATGTACGAATTCCTTGATAGATTGGTAGCTGTTGCTTTGCCTCGTGTTAGAGATTTCAAAGGAATTAGCGATAAAGGATTTGACGGAAGAGGTAATTACACTATGGGTATTCCAGAGCAAATTATCTTCCCTGAGATTGACATCGATAAAGTGTCGAAATTAAATGGTATGGATATCACTTTTGTAACAACAGCAAAATCGGATGTAGAATGCCATAGTTTATTAACAGAATTAGGATTACCATTTACAAAGAATTAAGAAAGATGGCAAAAGAATCAATGAAAGCGAGACAGCGTAAAAGAGAGCATACTGTAAAAACGTATGCTGCTAAAAGAGCTGCTCTAAAAGAAGCTGGAGACTATGAAGGATTGCAAAAGCTTCCTAGAAATGCATCTCCAACTAGATTAAGAAATAGATGTTCTGCAACTGGCAGACCAAGAGGTTATATGAGAGATTTTGGAATCTCAAGAAACGTATTTAGAGAAATGGCTTCAAAAGGCCTTATCCCAGGAGTATCAAAAGCAAGTTGGTAAGAAGATGAGTAAAATTACAGATCCAATAGGAGATTATTTAACACGATTAAGAAACGGAATCAAGGCAAATCATAGAATTGTTGATATTCCAGCTTCTAATATTAAGAAAGCAATGACTGAAGTGCTTTTTGACAAAGGTTACATCTTGAACTATAAGTTTGATGAAGCTGGTCCTCAAGGAACAATTAAAATTGCTCTTAAATATCATCCAACAACTAAACTTTCTGCAATAAGAGAGTTAAGAAGAGTTAGTAAGCCTGGATTAAGACAATACAGAAGTGCTGAAGAGTTGCCTCGTGTTCTTAATGGTTTAGGTATTGCTATAGTTTCAACTTCTCACGGAGTAATGACTGATAAAGAAGCAAGAGGAAAACATGTAGGTGGTGAAGTACTTTGCTACGTATCGTAAGAAAGAAAAGATTTAAATTAATAAAATGTCAAGAATAGGAAATAATCCAATCGCATTACCAACCGGTGTTGAAGTTAAAGTTGACAACGGTTTAGTAACTGCAAAAGGACCAAAGGGAGAGCTTAGTCAGGCCGTTGATTTGGTTGAGGTTAAGATTGAAGATGGCAATATTATTGTTGAGCGTACTAGCGAGGCAAAAGAGCATAAAGCAAAGCATGGTTTATATCGTTCGCTAATCAATAATATGATTGTTGGTGTAACTGAAGGATTCAAAACTGAGCAAGAGTTAGTAGGTGTAGGTTATAGAGCCACAGTTACTGGACAATTGTTGGAATTAAACTTAGGTTATTCCCATACAATTTTTATGCAAATTCCACCTGAAGTTAAGGTTTCAGCGGAATCGGTTAAAGGTCAACCGCCTAAAGTAACTTTTGAAAGTATTGACAAACAATTAGTTGGACAAGTAGCTGCAAAACTTAGAAGCTTGAGACCACCAGAGCCATATAAAGGTAAAGGTATTAAGTATGTTGGTGAGCAACTGAGAAGAAAAGCAGGTAAAACAGCAGCTAAATAATTAGAAAGAGCATTATGATTAAGAATAAAGCAAATAGAAGAGCTAAAATCAAAGCGAGAATTAGAAGCAAAGTTTTGGGTACAGCGGATGTGCCTAGGTTATGTGTTTATCGCAGTAATAAAGCTATCTATGCTCAAATTATAGATGATACTAAAGGTGCAACATTGTTTTCTGTTTCTTCGCAAGGAATTGCAAAGGGAACGAAAACTGAAATTGCAAAAGAAGTTGGAATCGCAGTAGCTGAAAAAGCTAAGGCAAACGGTATTGAGCAAGTTAAATTTGATAGAAACGGTTACTTATATCACGGAAGAGTGAAAAATTTAGCTGAAGGAGCAAGAGAAGGAGGATTAAAATTCTAGAATTATGGCAACGCAAACATTAAAACAAATCAAAACAACAGATCTTGAATTAAAAGAAACTGTTGTGAATATAAACAGAGTAGCAAAAGTTACCAAAGGTGGTAGAACTTTCAGCTTCAACGCTATTGTAGTTGTAGGTGATGGTAACGGTATCGTTGGTCATGGCTTAGGAAAAGCAGGTGAGGTTATCGATGCTATTCAAAAAGGTATTGAAGATGCCAAAAAGAATTTAATTAAAGTTCCTTTGATTAATAGTACTATTCCACATGAACAATATGGAAAGTATTCTGGAGGTAGAGTATTTATGAAACCTGCTGCAAGTGGTACTGGAGTAATTGCTGGTGGTGCTATGCGTGCAGTTTTTGAAAGTGCAGGTGTACATGATGTACTAGCAAAATCAAAAGGTTCTTCAAATCCACATAACGTGGTTAAAGCAACGATAGATGCATTGTCTAAACTTAGAGATGCTTATACAGTAGCAGAACAAAGAGGAACAAGTGTAAATAAAGTGTTTAACGGATAGTAAAATGGGAAAGCTAAAAATAACACAAGTTAGAAGTGCGATTAGAAGACCAAGTGATCAGAAGAAAACTTTGATTGCTCTTGGACTTAAAAAATTGAATAAAGCAAGAGTTGTAGAAGAATCTCCAGCAGTTAACGGAATGATTCGTAAAGTAGAGCATTTATTAAAGGTTGAAAAAGCGTAGTATGGAATTGCATAATTTAAAACCGGCAAAGGGTTCGGTAAAAAAAGGAAAAAGAATTGCAAGAGGACAAGGTTCTGGTAGAGGTGGAACTTCTACTAAAGGACATAAAGGAGCTCAGTCAAGAACCGGTTACAGCAGAGCTGTAGGTTTTGAAGGTGGGCAAATGCCATTGCAAAGAAGAGTACCTAAGTTTGGATTTAGAAATCCAAACAGGGTAGAATATGTTGGAATTAACCTTGATAGATTACAAGATTTTGTAACTAGAACCAAAGCTAAAGAAGTAACAATGGCTTCATTAATTGAAGCTAAAATGATTAAGAAAACTGAATTAGTTAAAATTTTAGGAAGAGGTGAGCTAACAAGTAAGGTTGATGTGAAAGTAAACGCTTTTACAAAAACTGCTAAAGAAGCAATAGAAAAAGCAGGAGGTTCAGCAGAAACCGTCTAGATTTATGAAGAAATTAATAAGTACATTAAAGAATATATTTTCAATTGAAGATTTAAGAACAAGGTTACTTAACCTTCTTCTTTTATTGGTTGTTTATAGAATAGGAACTTTCATCGTTATTCCTGGTGTAGATCCATTGGTTTTACAAGAGGTTTATGGCAATGCCAAATCTGGAGGTTTACTAGGACTTATTGATATCTTCTCTGG
>JABDQY010000246.1 GCA_013042025.1 Bacteroidia bacterium | reverse complement strand
GCACACACACTATCCTCCCAGATATGATTGAAATTGGAAGTTTTATTAGTCTTGCTGCACTTACGCAATCTGAAATCACCATTGAAAATTGCCGAGTTGATCAATTGGGCTTAATCCCAAAAGTATTTAAGAAACTAGGAGTTCAATTTGTTATCAAAGATGATGATATCATTATTCCTGAAAACAGACATTATGAAATTGATAATTTCATTGATGGTAGTATGATGAGTATTGCAGATGCTCCGTGGCCTGGATTATCTCCAGACTTGTTAAGTGTAATATTGGTAATGTGTACTCAAGCAAAAGGAAATGTGCTTATACACCAAAAGATGTTTGAAAGCCGTTTGTTCTTTGTAGATAATCTGATAGACATGGGAGCTCAAATAATATTATGTGATCCACATCGTGCTACAGTAATGGGACTAGACAGACGTGTTCCTCTTAAAGGAATAACAATGACATCGCCGGATATTAGGGCGGGTGTTTCATTGCTTATTGCAGCTCTATCTGCAGAAGGTACAAGCACCATTCACAATATCGAACAAATAGACCGTGGTTACCAAAACATTGAAAAACGTCTAAATGCTATTGGTGCCCACATCAAAAGAGTATAGTTATGAAGATTTTTAAATCAATTGCTTTTATTACCATATTGTCTCTAGTAGCTTTTGCATTTACTTATGCGATTACGGATATTAAACCTGCTGTAGGTGATAAGGCACCAGAAATTGCTTTACCCAACATTGATGGAAATACATTGAAGCTTTCTGATTTAAGAGGTAAGGTTGTTCTTATCGATTTTTGGGCCAGCTGGTGCAGAACATGCAGGGTTGAAAATATTAATTTCAAAAAAGCCTACTCTAAATTCAAAGACATGAATTTTGACGTTGGAAATGGTTTCGAAATATACAGTGTGAGTTTAGACAAGGATTCTGAAGTATGGAAGAAAGCAATTGCAAACGATAGAATGAATTGGAAATACCATGTTTCTGATCTTAAAAAATGGGACAGCCCAATAGTTGAAACATACAATTTTAAATACCTCCCTCATAATCTATTAATTGATCAAGAAGGAACCATTATAGCAAAGGGGCTTTTTGGTAATAATCTCGACAAATTTCTTACGTCTCACTTGGCAGAATAATCTGTGTCATATTGACACAATTCTGTATGGCAAAGCTTTTGCTTCTTATCTGATATAATTATTTAATATAATAATGTCGGAAGAAACGAAAAAACAAGAAGAATTAGACGCAATAAATACTGACAATTCTTCGGAAGACACTGATAAAGAAACAGTTAGTTCAAGCGAACCCACTGCTGAAGAAAAATACAATGAACTAAACGACAAGTATTTACGCCTGTATTCTGAGTTTGACAACTTCAGAAGAAGAACAGCTAAAGAACGTTTAGACTTATTTAAAACTGCAGGACAGGATATTTTGACAGACTTACTACCTGTTTTGGATGACTTCGAAAGAGCACTTCAAAACATGGATAAAAAAGGTGATGTTAAAACCATTCGACAAGGTGTTGACTTGGTATACAATAAATTTAAAGGATCATTAACAAGCAAAGGATTAAAGCCTTTTAAATCTATTGAAAAAGATTTTGATCCCGATTTCCATGAGGCTGTAACAAAAATTCCAGCTCCAAAGAAAAAACTTAAAGGAAAAGTAGTAGACGTAATTGAGGAAGGGTATATGTTAAACGAAAAAGTTATTCGTTTCGCAAAAGTTGTAGTTGGAGAGTAATATGGCAAAGAAAGATTACTATGAAGTTTTAGGTGTAGCAAAATCTGCAACACCTGAGGAAATAAAGAAAGCTTATAGAAAAAAAGCAATTCAATTTCATCCGGATAAAAATCCTGATGATAAGGCAGCTGAAGAAAAATTCAAAGAGGCAGCTGAAGCATATGAAGTGCTAAGTAATTCAGAAAAGAAACAACGTTATGATCAATTTGGTCATGCCGGAGTAGATGGCGGAGCTGGTGGATTCGGTGGAGGTGGAATGAATATGGATGACATATTTAGCCATTTCGGAGACATCTTTGGAGACATGGGCGGAAGTCCATTTGAAAGCTTCTTTGGCGGAGGCGGAGGTCGAGGAGGAAGAGCAAGACAAGCTGTTGGCTCAAACATTCGAATCAAGCTAAAATTAACCATCCAAGAAATTACTAATGGGGTTGAGAAGAAGATCAAGTATAAAAAGAAAGTTGTTGCAAAAGGAGTAACTTTTGAAACTTGTGGTACTTGTAAAGGTAAAGGACAGGTAACCCGTGTACAGAGTACTTTCTTAGGTCAAATGCAAACTTCTAGTCCTTGCCCAACATGCAGTGGTAGCGGAAAGAAAATAAAAAATATTCCTCATGGTGCTGATGGTATGGGCCTCACAATGGAAGAGGTTACTACGTCTATCAACATCCCTGCAGGGGTTGCTGATGGCATGCAGTTAAATGTTCAAGGAAAAGGGAATGAAACACCTGGTGGAATTGCTGGTGATTTAATGGTACTTATTGAAGAAGTTGCAGACAAACAATTGCAACGAGATGGCAACAACATCATTTACAATCTTCATATTAGCTTTCCGCAAGCAGCACTTGGAACAGAAGTAGAAGTGCCAACAGTTTCGGGTAAAGCAAAAATTAAAATTGAAGCAGGTACACAAAGTGGTAAAGTGCTTCGATTAAGAGGAAAAGGAATTCCAGAAGTAAATGGTTATAGAACTGGAGATCAGCTTATATATGTGAATGTATTTACTCCTAAAAAAGTAAACTCCGATGAGAAAAAGCTGCTTAAAGAATTATTAAACTCTGAAAACTTTGCTCCAGATCCGAATTCGGAAAAAGGCTTTTTCGATAAAATGAAGGACTTTTTTCACGGGTAATTCGACTACTGAAGAACTTACAGCTCAAGTCCCGAGCACAACCTCTTCTTAGTTAGTTGATGTTTACCAAACTAAAACATACCTGCTTTTAAATTTCCTACTGCATTGATAGAAATATATATTTCTGTCAATTTAGCATGATAAGTCGCACTCAAATTGTTGACGTAAGTCATATCCCGAAAATCTTATTTTAAAACCATTGGTAGTAGCTTTGACCAACACTTAAAAGTAGTACACTAATTTTAAAATAATTATCATGAAAAATTTGAAAGCAAATTCCTTATTGGCAATTGCAACCTTCTTCATTCTGATGTGGAGTGCATGTGCCTATGATCAAGTAGTGCCTGGTGCCAACATTGGCGATGTTGGTGAAATGTCATTTACATCAGATATTATTCCAATATTTAACGAGAGTTGTAATATGTCTGGTTGTCATGATGTTGGAGACCAAGTCCCAGATTTATCACCAGCAAATGCATATACTGTGCTTATCAACGATGGTTATATAAACACTACAAACCCAAAAGAAAGTTCGCTCTATAAATGGATGAATGATGAGGAATCATTGTCAATGCCATTAACTGGGCCAGATGCACTTTATAATGCAAAAGTATTAGCCTGGATAGAACAAGGAGCTCTTAATAACTAAATATTACAATCATGAAAAAATTAGATACATTAACATATTCATTAGTTGTTAGCTTAGTAGCAAGTATCTGTATGCTGCTACCTAACCAAAGTTTCGCTCAAGATCATAATGAAGATACCGTAATTCAAATATCCATTCACAGTAGACCATTACAAAGGATAGGAAATACTTTTGAGAGTATCTGGCTTATTGACAACCAAACTACACAAGTGCCACTTAAGAAAACTATGGAACTTGACATACTTCATAGATTTGGAACAGTTCAAAATGGCTATAGCGATTTATTAGGCCTGTATGCCCCCTCCAACATTAGAATTGGTTTTGGTTATGTACCACTAGACAACTTTATGGTAGGTGTAGGTTTTACAAAGGAAAAGTTGCTATGGGACCTAAACTACAAGTATGCTTTGATAAAAGAAAGAGGAGCTAAACCAGCTCCGGTTAGTGTTACATATTTTGGTAATGTTGCTGCTGATACAAGATCAGAAGACAATTTTACTAAGACATCCGATCGATTCAGTTATTTCAATCAACTGATGGTTTCTAAGAAAGTAACACGTGATTTCTCAGCTCAAATATCATTAAATCATTCTCATATGAATGTTGTTGAAGCTTACATCAACGATGCAAACGAACAAGTTGCAAAAATGAAAAATGATCACCTATCATTCTCTGTTCTGGCGAGATATAAAATATCAAGTGCAACTGCATTTATTGCCGATTTTGATCAACCCATTACCAATCATCACATGAACAATCCTTATCCAAATATTAGTGCTGGAGTTGAAATAGCAACACCATTACATGCTTTTCAAGTGTTTGCAGGTAATTATCAATCAATTGTTCCTCAATTCAACAACGTGCATAATTCGTTCAATTACGCAGATGGAGCATTCTTATTTGGCTTTAACATAACAAGATTGCTTGATGCTCAGGAGGAAGACTTGATTGAAATGATGTTAAAAAGATACTAAATTGATTAAATTTTTAATTATAAACTTTTAGTGTTTAAAGGCATGTACTTCCTACGAAGTGCATGCTTTTTTATACTATTTCTTCTATATTTAAAACCCGATTTAACTAATAATCTAGGTCATCTAGAATGTTTTGGTCAACTAAATTAGGCAATGTTACTTTCAGATTATTGTTCCTTTCCATTTCTCGCTTTATAGCAAACTGTGCGTTAGGATTTCTGGCCCAACTCCTCCTACTTATACCATTGTTAACGTCGTAGAGTAACATGCTTTTTAAACGACTATCTGCTTCTTTAGTTCCATCGAGTAACATGCCAAAACCTCCATTTATCACCTCTCCCCATCCTACTCCACCACCGTTGTGAATACTTACCCATGTAGCCCCTCTAAAGCTATCTCCTATTACATTATGGATGGCCATGTCAGCAGTGAACTTGCTACCATCATAAATATTACTCGTTTCTCTATACGGCGAATCGGTTCCACTTACGTCGTGATGATCTCTACCTAAAACAATAGGAGCTGAGATTTCTCCACTTTCAATTGCTTTATTAAATGCTTCTGCAATTTTAATTCTCCCTTCGCTATCTGCATATAAAATTCGAGCTTGAGAACCAACTACCATTTTATTGTTTTCAGCTTCTTCAATCCACTTAATATTATCTTCCATCTGTTGCTGGATTTCTTTAGGTGCAGATACTTTAATCTTCTGCATAACTCGAGTTGCAATTTCATCTGATTTTCTTAAATCAATAGGATTACCACTCGTACAGACCCATCTAAACGGACCAAATCCATAATCAAAACACATTGGGCCAAGTATATCCTGAACATAACTTGGGTATTTGAAATCAATACCGTTTGGAGACATTACATCTGCCCCAGCTCTTGAAGCTTCTAACAAAAATGCGTTTCCATAATCAAAAAAGTAAGTACCCTTTGCTGTGTGTTTGTTGATCGCATCAGCATGCTTTCTAAGACTTTCTTGAAC